>VGHV01000005.1 GCA_016868095.1 Betaproteobacteria bacterium | reverse complement strand
GAGGAAGCGCTGCAAGTGCAGGACGCCAATGCAAGAGGCCATTCATTAAGGTACCGCGCCAATGGCCTGGCGCCGGATGAACAACCAGGCCAGCAGGCTTATCGACCACCATCACCTGCTCGTCTAAGTGAGCAATCGTTAAGTCGATGGGATCTGGGCTAAAGGCATTGGAGGCCTCCAAGGGCTGTGGCCATACCTCAAGGGTTTCGCGTCCTGACAATTTCTGAGCTGGGCTGCAAAGCGCCTCGTTGACACGAACCGCGCCAAGTCTTATCCAGTCCTGCACACGGGTGCGCGATACGCTGTGGCCCGCTTGCTTCATACAGTCGGTAAGAAAACGGTCAAGCCGCAGGCCCCTACCTGGTTGGGCGCTCCATTGCAGCGGGCCTGAGACGTTGGCTACCTCATCTTGCATGGTGCATCATCCGTATAATCAGATAGCTTATTGTCGCACTCCCCACACCATCCGAGACCAAGCATGACTGAATCACTGGCGAAACAAAAGCCGCGTGCTGCACTGGCAGCCCTGCTTCTTGGCTTGGGCTTAGCACTTAGTAGCTGCGGTCTGGGCGGCGATGGTCCTGATCCGACCGCAGGGTGGACCGCAGAAAAACTCTATGCCGAGGCGAAGGCTGAACTTTCGGCGGGTAATCTTGCTCAGGCAACCCGGTTATTTGGTCGACTCGAATCGCGCTACCCATTTGGTCGATACGCACAACAAGCCCAACTTGAGTTGGCCTACGGCCATTACCGGCTGGGGGAGAAAGAACAAGCGCTATCGACGCTTGAGCGTTTTTCCAAAATGTACCCAAGTAGTCCGGCCATGGACTATGTCTTTTATTTGCGTGGGCTTATTCATTTCAATGATCAACTCGGTTTGCTCGTCAAGCTCGGTGGCCAAAGCCTCGCCGATCGCGATTTAAAAGCGAGCCGTCAAGCCTATGACGCCTTCCGAGTGGTCCTTGAGCGTTACCCCAACAGTGCCTATGCCGACGACGCAAGGCAGCGTCTCCGCTACCTGGTCAACACCATGGCTGAGGGTGAGTTGAGCATTGCCAAGTTTTACTGGATTCGCGGTGCTCATGTGGCTGCGGCCAATCGCGCCCAACAGCTTATTCAACAGTTTCCTGACACTCCTGCCATCGAAGAAGCGCTGGTTGTTATGATCCTTGCCAACCGTGAACTCGGCCTGACTCAGCAGGCCGACGATGCTGAGCGTATTTTTAAACTCAACTATCCAAATAGCCGCAAGCTCGCGGCAGGACTTAGCAGCTCAAGTCGTTGGTGGGAGTTCTGGCGATAGGGCTTTAGACTTGGTTTAGGGCAAACGCTGGCTGCTGCCCGAACATGGTTGACTTGCTAGGACAAACTCTGGATGCTGCCCCGCACGAGCTTACATGGAAAGGGGCCCGTAAGCTGATTGCCGTCCGCATACTCCTGCATGCTCGCGAGGTGAATTTCATGCCGTGGTCGAAATGGCCTGACCGCAAAGCCGATCGCTTCGTTGCGCCACCGAACAACACCTTGCGACACGACATAGGCGCTTGGATGCACCAAGTCGCCGCTGTCGGCATCGACAAGCCAAATCAATCCGCGGTGCAACACATATGCTCTCGACAACGCAGGCACATGAGCCGTTAAGCTGGGCTGCTGGGCCTGAGAACACTGAATCTTGACGCCTGCCGTGGCAGCCTCACGAGCTTTGGCTTGAAGCGCTTTTTCATCAAGGTCTATGACCGTCGTAGCCTGCGTCACGCTCGACAAAAAAAGAAAACCAAGGCTGACTAATTTAATGCGACTCATCATCTAGCTACCTTTTCAGTTTAATTCCCGATCTGCTTGGCGCGGTGTGGCAACCTGCAATGGCGTGGGAAGGTTGCCATCAGCTCTCGTCTTGGTCAAGAACTCCATGGCGTCCATCGCATCGCGAATCAATGGAAAGCCCGGCAGGCTTTTCAACAAGGCCTTGCCGTATCCGCGGGTAACGAGTCGCTCATCACAAACAACCAATAGACCGACATCAGATTCGCTTCGAATTAGCCGTCCGGCGCCCTGCTTCAGACTCATCGCCGCCTGCGGAAGCTGCCACTGGCCAAACACGTCTTCACCTCTAATTTTCGCACGACGAATGCGTGCTTTTAAAACAGGATCATCCGGAGGCGCAAAGGGTAACTTGTCGATCACCACTAGCGAGAGTTGATCACCGACGACATCGACGCCCTCCCAAAAGCTTGCACTACCAATCAGCACCGGCGCACAACCCTGCTTGAAGCTGTGCAACATCGCAGCCTTACTCATAGCACCTTGAATCAACCATTCGATGTGTAAGCCTGTTGCCTGGGTTGCTGCCTGCAAACTCAATAGCGCTTGATGAAGCGCTGTTACCATTCTTAGACTGGTACATAAAATAAACGCACGTCCTTTGTTGTGCAAAATTAGGGGCCAAATATGCTCGGCCATCAAGCCGGCAAAAGCGAAATGATTAGGATCGCCGCAACCGCGAGGCACATAAAGCCTTGCCTGCCGCTCATAGTCAAAAGGACTGTCAATACATAGGGTCTTCGCATGCTCCAAGCCCAGTCGATGTGCCACATGCTGAAGATCCCCTGCTACAGCAAGACTTGCTGAAGTAAAGATCAACGCCTTAGGTCGCTCACCGAGCGCCAGGCTAATCGCCTTAGCTGCGTCCATGGGTGTTTGATGAAAACTAAGCCCTGTTCGACTGACATCAAGCCACAAAACCTGTTCATCATCGATCGCATCACTTTCTGACGCTTGCGATTCTCGCTTAGGCAAAAAATGAGGAAAAAACGCAAGCATCTCGCTCAAGCGAACAAGCAGCAGGCCAAGCTCTTCCCCGCGAACAGCCTGCTCCTGTAACAATACATATAACCGTTCTAAATCTTCAAGCAACTGCTCGAGCACAGGCGTGATTCGAGCATATCGGGGATGTTCGCTAGACCATTCCATTTTGGATGGGCTGTCGGCTGCCAAGCGCAACTCCCTGAGCGACTGCTCCAATGAATCGCGCCAATGGATCCAATCGGCCGCATCACTTGCCTCCGCTAATCCGATGCGCAGAAGATCGCGGGCAAACTCCTGACCCTGCCTAATCGACCATGATCGTCCAAAAAATTGGATCGCCGTCTCGGGCAGTTGATGCGCCTCGTCGACCACAATGCCTTCGACCTCAGGAAGTAGATCGGCAATCCCTTCACTTTTGAGCGCCAAGTCGGCACAAAGCAAATGGTGATTGACCACCACCAAGTCAGCCTGATGCGCTCGCTGCCTCGCACGCATCACGAAACAACGTCCATAGTCAGCGCACTGACTGCCTAGACAAGTGTCGCGTGTTGCTGTAGCCATGGCCCAAACAGGTGATTCGTCAGGCAGTTCATCGCATTCGCTTCGATCGCCCGTGTCACTTCGTGCTGCAAAGGCGCGAATCTTAAGCAAGGTTGTTGCGTCTTCACGTCTGCTAAAGCGCCCCTCTCGCAGATGGCGCTCGAGATGGTAATGGCACACATAATTGCTTCGCCCTTTAAGCTGGCAAACCTGCGCCGAGGCACTCAGGTGATCAAGTAATGCGGGCAAATCTCGATGGAGAAGCTGGTCTTGCAAGGCCTTCGTGCCGGTTGAAATTAAAAGCTTCTTACCCGACAAAAGCGCTGGAACAAGATAGGCGAAGGTCTTTCCGACGCCAGTCCCCGCCTCGACAAGCAAGGACTCATGAAGCGCTAGCGCCTGCTCAACCGCCAGCGCCATCTCAAATTGCTGGCTCCTGAAGCGAAAGCCAGGCTTTCCCACGAGCAATCCCTCCGGGCCAAGCACGGCGGATACCGCGCCGATCGCTTGCGTCAAGTAGCCAGCCTATGCGGGAACGTCAGGCACCAGCATGATCTGGAGCTGGACAATGCTGTCTTTGATTTGCAATTTTCGCTTCTTGAGACGTCGCAATTGAAGTTCATCAAAATGAGTTTGCTCGGCAATGGCCTCGATCATCGCATCAAGGCCGCGATGTTCGAGCTGAAGCTCACGGATACGGTTTGTGATCGTCTCAAAGTCCATGCCCGATTTTCGCACTCGGCTGCTCGGCTGCCAATCCCCCCTGCATCAAAATCCTTCTTGGACGGTCGCGATAGGCTTTGGATTGCATCTCGATGAGCCGCGAAGCTGTCCTGGCAAATTCGTTGACCAAAGCCCCCTCGCGATACAGCATTTCGGGTTCGTCGGCGGCACTGACGATGAGTTTGACACCCTGGTCATAAAACACATCGATCAGCCACACAAAGCGACGCGCCTCAGAGGCCATCGCTGGCGGCATGACAGGCACGTCTTGCAGCAATACCGTATGGAATTGGGCCGCGAGCTCAAGATAATCGATCTGAGAGCGGGGCGAACCACATAATGCGTCAAAGTCAACCCAAATGACCCCACCGGCTCGTCCTTTGCAAGGCAGTTGGCGATGCGCCACCACAAGTTGACACGCTCGCTGCAAGGGCCCGTCAGCCAGGCGCTCAAAGCTTGCCAGCATTTGCGCATCGGCTTGCGCTCCATTGGGGCAAAGGTAGGCTGGCAATTGCTCGAGCGCACGGCGTCTGTAGTCAACGCCCGCATCGAGTTGCATGAGATCAAGGCAGTGTTCAAGCAAGGCAATCGCAGGCAGTATGCGGTCGCGATGCAAGCCATTGGGATAAAGCTTCTCGGGTTGGTAGTTGGAGGTACAGACAAGTACCAAGCCCTGCGAAAAAACAACCTTTAAAAGACGCTCCAAGATCATGGCATCGGCGATATCAGACACATGGAACTCATCAAAACACAAGATTTGATAGCGTTTTGCAATCTGCAAGCCGACGCTGTCAAGCGGGTTTGCCTGCCCTTTGTGGACCTCTAGTTCGCGATGAACCTCTCTCATGAATTCATGAAAATGGAAACGTCCCTTGCGCTCGACATCGAGCGATTCAAAGAACAAATCCATGATGAAGCTTTTACCTCGACCCACGCCACCCCAAAGCCAAAGGCCCTTGGGCGCTGTTTGTCTTGAAAATAGCCGTGTGAGCAGGCCTGCACGTGATCGTTCGTAGCGCTCCATATCGATGGCGAGTCGCTGCAAGCGCCCAATTGCCTCGATCTGAAGCTGATCTTCGATCAAGTCCCTACGTTTAATCTCCTGGCGATAAGCCTGCAATAAATCCATCGCGCTGCGGTGTTTAGAGGCGATCCGCTCGCTACAGCGTCGAGTATCGCCCCTGTCAACGTTCTCTTAAAGATTCAGCGCACGATTTTCTGTAGCGGCAAGCGCAGCTTCGCGCATGACCTCAGACAAAGAAGGATGCGGATGACAAACCCTGGCAACATCCTCTGCCGAAGCCTTAAACTCCATGGCCAGTGCAGCCTCAGCAATTAAATCAGACGCAGCAGCAGCCACGATATGCACACCCAGTATTTCATCGGTGTCCTTATCGCAGATCATTTTCACAAAGCCATCTGCAGCATCCATACCTAAAGCACGGCCATTGGCTGCAAAGGGAAACTGCCCGGTCTTGAAAGCTCGACCTTCTTTTTGGAGCTCTTGCTCGGTACGGCCTACCCAGGCGATTTCAGGGCTGGTGTAGATGACCCAGGGGATGCACTGGTAATCGATGTGGGGCTTTTGACCGGCCATGATCTCAGCCACCATGACACCCTCATCCTCTGCCTTATGGGCAAGCATCGGGCCGCGAACCACATCGCCGATTGCATAGATACCCTCGACACTTGTTGCACAGTGCGCATCGACGGGGATAAAGCCACGTTGATCAGTCTCAATGCCCACCGCCTCAAGCCCAAGACCCTCAGTAAGTGGTTGACGGCCAACCGAAACAATCAAACGGTCCACCTCGAGGGTTTTGGCTTCACCCTTGGGGTCGCTGTAATGCATGACCACTTGTTTGGCCTTACCTTTACCTTCAATCGCGACGCTGTCGACTTTCGCGCCAAGTTGAATCGATAAGCCCTGCTTGGTGAAGAGCTTCCAAGCCTCTTTAGCAACCGCTTGATCGGCAGCGGCAAGAAAGTCCGGAAGCGCTTCAAGAATTGTCACTTCAGCACCCAGGCGACGCCATACCGATCCAAGCTCTAAACCGATGACGCCCGAACCAATAATGCCAAGCCGCTTCGGTACGGTGTCGAACTGCAGCGCGCCTTCGTTATCACATATATATTCTTGATCGACCTGTATACCTGCTAGGTGACGCGCCTTGGAGCCTGTGGCGATAATCACCTTAGTCGCTTCGACGCGATCCTTCGCATCACCGTCCTCGGGACCGTTTTCAAACACATCGACCGCAAATCGATCTGCCTGCCTGCCGACAAATTTGCCATGTCCCTTCAACCAGGTGATCTTGTTTTTCTTAAACAAGTATTCGATACCCTTGGTCATCTTGCCAACGATTTGGTCTTTTCTGCCAAGCATCTTCGAGACATCCATCGAGGCCGATTTGACTGAAATCCCATGGACATCTAAGTGGGATTGAACCGACTCAAAATGCTCGCTCGAAGCAAGCAAGGCTTTGGAGGGGATGCAACCGACGTTTAAGCAGGTACCACCGAGAACGCGATCACCCTTTGGATTACGCCAGCGCTCAATACAAGCCACTTTAAAGCCAAGTTGCGCAGCACGAATTGCTGCAATATAGCCGCCTGGACCGGCGCCGATGACAAGAACATCAAACTGCTGACTCATGCGATGCCCCCTTCGACTCAGAGATCAAGCAGCAGTCGCGAGGGATCCTCGAGTGCTTCTTTAATCGCAACAAGAAAGAGAACAGCCTCACGCCCATCGATAATGCGGTGATCGTAAGACACGGCAAAGTAATTAATCGGGCGAATCACAACCTGACCGTTTTCAACAACCGCACGCTCTTTGGTCGCGTGAACACCCAAAATTGCCGATTGCGGCGGATTGATAATGGGCGTCGACAACATCGATCCAAAAACACCGCCGTTCGAAATCGAGAAGGTACCGCCACTGAGTTCCTCAATACCAAGTTTGCCGTCTTGAGCGCGCTTGCCGAAATCAGCAATCGTTCGCTCAATCTGTGGAAAGCTCAGCTGATCCGCATTTCGAATCACAGGTACGACAAGGCCACGGGGCGAGCCCACAGCAACGCCAACATCAAAATAACCGTGATAGACAATGTCATTACCATCGACGGATGCATTAACAACCGGATACTTTCTAAGTCCGTGAACCACTGCCTTCACAAAGAAAGACATAAAGCCAAGACGTACACCGTACTCTTTTTCGAATCGATCTGCATACTTCTTGCGCAAATCCATCACGGGCTGCATGTTGACTTCATTAAAGGTTGTCAGGATGGCATTGTTCGCCTGCGATTGCAGCAAACGCTCAGCAACCCTAGCCCGCAGCCTTGACATCGGCACCCGCTGCTCAGGACGACCCTCGAGCAATCCGCTCAAATCGGCTGGTGCAGGCACCGCAGGCAGACTGGCCGCTGCCGGCTTTTGGGCTGCCGCAGCTCCTGCCGCACCCACTGCCTGAGCAGCGCCTGATTTAGCGCGATCGACGCCGAGCACATCGCCCTTGGTGATTCGACCGTCGCGTCCTGTTCCTGTGACATCCGAAGGGCTAAGTTGCTGCTCGGCCATCAACTTGGCCGCAGCCGGCATAGCGACGCCCTGCTTCGACCCACTGGCAGCGACTGAGACCGTTGGACTTTGCACCGCTTGTGCCGGCGTGGGCTGGCTTGCCGCTTGCGGCGCAGCTGCCGCCTTTGCATCGGTGTCGATCATGGCGATGATTTCACCGGCGACCACGGTATCGCCATCATGTTTAAGTACTTGAGACAATACACCTGCATCGGGCGCGGGAAGTTCGAGCACGACTTTATCGGTTTCTATATCGATCAAATTCTCATCGCGAGCAACCGCCTCGCCCGGCTTTTTATGCCAATTTAGCAAGGTTGCTTCTGCAACCGATTCTGAAAGCTGCGGTACTTTTACTTCAATCAAGGCCATGAGTAACTCCAGTAACTCAATCAAAAAGAATTTAGGATTTTGCTTTGCTCGAACGCTTCGCAGGCTTGCTATCACCAAAAGCAGTGCCGATCAGCTCTTTTAACTGCGCATAGTGCTTATCGTAGTAACCAACAGCGGGCGAGGCTGAAGCTGGGCGACCCGCATAAATCAATCGCTGCCCATCCTTAAAGGCGTCTTGCATGTGGTGCTGGATGTAGAACCACGGGCCTTGATTTTGGGGTTCATCCTGAGCCCATACCCAGTCTGTCGCAGCCGCATAGCGCTTCACTTCTGCCTCAAACGCCTTTTGCCCAAACGGATAAAGTTGTTCCACACGAATGATCGCCAAATCATCACGCTCGGCCTCGCGCCGTGCAGCGAGCAAGTCAAAATAAAGGCGGCCCGAACACACAACCACACGCTTAACCTTTTTGGGATCGATGCTCTTATCGGCTTCGCCGATGATTAATTGGAACGATCCCTTAGCTAGATCGTCGAGCGAAGAGATCGCCTCTTTATGCCTTAACAAGGATTTGGGTGTGAACAAGACCAGCGGCTTGCGGAAGCTCCGAATCATTTGACGGCGCAAGACATGGAAAATCTGCGCAGGGGTCGTGGGCTGAACGATTTGCATGTTGTGCTCAGCGCAAAGCTGCAAAAAGCGCTCGATGCGTGCTGAGGAGTGCTCAGGGCCTTGACCCTCATAGCCATGCGGGAGCATCAAGGTCAATCCGGTTACCCTGCCCCATTTCGCCTCGCCAGAACTAATGAACTGGTCGATTACCACTTGAGCGCCGTTTGCAAAATCGCCAAACTGAGCTTCCCAAATCACAAGCTTATTGGGCTCAGCGGTCGAATAACCATATTCAAAGCCTAAGACAGCCTCTTCGGAGAGCACCGAGTCGATGACCGTGAATTCGCCCTGGTCGTCGGCTACATGTTGCAAGGGCGTGTAGCTGCCCGAATCCCAGCGCTCGCGAGCCTGATCATGTAAAACCGCATGCCGGTGGGTAAAGGTCCCACGCCCACAGTCTTGCCCCGAAAGCCTAACGCCGTATCCGTTGGCAAGCACACTTGCAAAGGCGAGATGCTCGCCCATGCCCCAATCAAGGGCTAGCTTGCCTTCGGCCATAGCGCGCCTGTCCTTGATAACCCGATCGACCAAGGGATGGATAGCAAAACCATCAGGTACGGTGGTGATGCGTTTGCCAAGACGCTGCAATTCGGCCAAAGGCACTGCCGTATCAGCGGCATCGGTCCACTTACTGTTCAAGAAAGGAGACCAGTCAATCGCAAACTTACTCTTGAAGTTCGTTAGCACCGGGTCACTCGTATGCCTGCCCTCATCCATGGCAGCGCGAAAGGCGGTCACCTGTTGATCGGGATAGTCGGCGGGCACCACGCCTTGGGCTACCAGGTGGTCACCAAAGAGCTTTCTGGTACCAGGGTGCTGGGCAATTTTCTTATACATTAAAGGCTGGGTTACCGAGGGCGTATCTTGCTCGTTGTGCCCCAACTTTCTAAAACAAATAATGTCGACAACGACATCTTTTTTGAAGGTCTGGCGAAAATCAACGGCGATTTGGGTGGCGTAGACCACTGCCTCGGGGTCGTCGCCATTCACATGCAAGACCGGTACGTCTATCATTTTGACAACATCGGTGCAGTAAAGGGTCGACCTTGAATCGCGCGGATCGGAGGTGGTGAAACCGATCTGATTATTGATCACAAGATGAACCGTACCCCATGTGCCATAGTGACGAGTCTGGGCAAGATTCAACGTTTCCATCACAACGCCCTGACCTGCAAAGGCCGCATCACCGTGGACTAGCACCGACAATACCTGAGACCCTGAATGATCACCACGACGATCCATTCTCGCTCGGGTTGAACCCTCGACCACCGGATTGACAATCTCAAGGTGCGAGGGATTGAAAGCAAGCGTCAAATGGACTGGTCCGCCAGGTGTCGTTACATCACTTGAGAATCCCTTGTGGTACTTCACATCGCCCGAGGGAAGATCATCGGCATGCTTTCCTTCGAATTCAGCAAACAAGTCAGCAGGCATTTTGCCCAGTGTATTGACAAGCACATTTAAACGCCCGCGGTGTGCCATGCCGATGACGATTTCCTGGACACCCTGACTACCAGCGCGCTGAATAACTTCGTCGATCGATGCGATAAAACTCTCACCGCCTTCCAATGAAAAGCGTTTTTGACCAACATACTTCGTGTGGAGATAACGTTCCAAACCTTCAGCGGCTGTCACACGATCCAGAACCCGCTTCTTTTGGTCAACCGTAAAGCTCGGACGGCCACGGCTACTTTCCATGCGCTGCTGCATCCATCGCTTTTGCTCAGGATCGGCAATGTGCATAAATTCTGCACCGATACTGCCTGTATAAGTGTCGCGTAAAGCAGTCATCAAATCGCGCAATGTCATCGACTCTGCGCCAAAAAAGGTGTTGGCTGTCGAGTAAACGTTAGCGTGATCACCTTCTGTGAAATCATAAAACGCAGGCTCGAGCTCTGGAATTGACTCCCGCTCCTGCCGCTTTAATGGGTCGAGGTCAGCCCAACGATTGCCGAGAAAGCGGTAAGCCGCAATGAGTTGCTGGACATAAACCTGCTTGCGGGCACTTGCAGCGTCACCGCCCATCTGGCGTGGCTGAAGACTACCTTCGCGCGATCGCTCTGCAAAAGACTGAACAATTGGCGCATGAGGAACATCTCTGAACTGCATCGAACCATCAGCGGACGGAACGGATTGCATCCGATCGAAATAGGTGCGCCATTGCTCCGGGGCCGATCCAGGGTTTGCGAGGTAATTCTCATAGAGCTCCTCAATGTAGGGAGCGTTACCACCAAACAGGTAAGAGTTGGTTTGGAATTGCTTCATCATGACGCTTTACCTTTCAAAACGAACTTCTCATCGACGATTGATTAGCCGAACAAGCATCGGCGATTATTTGATCCCAACGCCCTGCCTTTGCTGATGCCCCCGCTGCTCTGCAGATCGAGGCGGAGGATACCAGAGCATTAACGCAAACTCGCGTTAAGACGCTCAAGGGCTGCTGTACCAGGGCACAAATCTTCGGCACCCAAGCCATTTAAGGGCCGATGGTCGGTATTGAGGTGGGCATGCAGGTCTTTTGCCTCAGGGTTGAGATAGAGCAAACCGGTAAGGATCTCGCCCTTTGCAGCATGCGACTGAATTTGATTCATCGCACCCACCCGGTCGCTCGGATCAAAGCTCTCGCGTATTTTCCTGAGCCTGAGCCAAGTACCGTCGTGCTGAGCAACATGCACGACTTCGCCTTCATCATAGTCAACCGTAATAGCTTCTTTGTTGGGCCAGAAGTCGAGTCGATTCACCGCCTCATTGTGTTCTCTGATGTAGTCATAGCTCTTGGTTGATCCATCATGATTATTAAATGCGACACAAGGGCTGATCACATCAATAAAGGCTGCGCCTTCATGGGCAAGACCGGCTTTGATCAAAGGCACCAATTGATGTTTGTCGCCCGAGAAAGCCCTCGCCACAAAGCTTGCCCCCATCAAGATGGCAAGCGACACAGTATCAATCGCCGAATCAGTGTTAATCATCCCCTTTTTGGCCTTCGACCCTGGATCTGCGGTGGCCGAAAACTGACCCTTGGTTAGGCCGTAGACACCGTTATTTTCTAAAACATAAAGCATATTGACGCCGCGACGCATCACATGCGCAAACTGCCCTAGTCCAATCGACGCAGAATCGCCATCACCTGATACACCCAAAAATATTAAATCGCGATTGGCAAGATTGGCACCCGTAAGCACCGATGGCATTCGGCCATGGACCGTATTGAAACCATGAGAGTTACCCAGAAAATAATCAGGCGTTTTGGAGGAGCACCCAATACCGGAAAGCTTCGCAAGACGATGGGGCTGAAGGTTGAGTTCCCAGCAGGCTTCAATAATCGCTGCAGAAATTGAATCGTGACCGCATCCGGCGCAAAGGGTTGAAACCTTACCCTCGTAGTCTCGCCTCGTATAGCCGACTTGATTGGCACGCAAACTTGGGTGATGTAGCTTCGGTTTGGCAAGATAAGTCATGCTGCTTTCTCCCTGGCTGCCTTATCGGTGACCTCTTTATCGGTTGTCGCTTTATCTGTGACCTCTTTATCGCTTGTTGTTTTATCCCTTGCTGCTCGGGATGGCTCATCGATCTGATGATCGGCTTGCATGGCATGAAGAATGGCGGCCTTGATAAAGCGAGCAGTAATTGGGGTCCCGTCATAGTGCAAGATAGCCTGGAGGCGCTCCGGTGAAATACCCGCCTCGTTGACCAACAAGCTCTTAATTTGGGCATCGCGATTCTGCTCGATCACAAATACCCGTTGATGTTTGGCCACAAAGGCGGCTATGTCATCAGAAAACGGAAAGGCGCGGATCCGACAGGCGTTAAGCACATGTCCCGCTAAATGCATAGCCTCAAGTGCTTCGTCCATAGCGGGTGCGGTTGATCCAAAATATAAAACAGCATCGCTCGACTGCGAATCCATGATGCGAATCTCCGGCTGTGGCACGATGTGACGAGCCTGCGCGTGCTTATGGTTGAGTCGCTCCATGTTGTACTGGTAGTCTGCGCCTGCCTCCGAGTAGACCGCGTAGGGATTTTTAGAGGTCCCACGGGTGAAATACGCGCCCTTAGTCGGGTGGGTACCAGGATAAGTCCTAAAAGGAATGCCATCACCGTCGACATCCAGATACCTTCCGAAGACGCGACCCTCGTCAAGCATCGCTGCCGTCATGACCTTGCCTCGATCGTATTGCCTACCCTGCTGCCAGCTCAAGGGTTCACAAAGTCGATGATTCATACCAATATCAAGATCAGTCATCACAAAAACCGGCGTTTGCAATCGTTCGGCCAGATCAAGTGCATCAGCCGTCATAGTGAAACACTCATGCGGGTCTTGTGGAAATAGCAAGACATGTTTGGTGTCACCATGCGAAAGATAAGCACATGCAAGTACGTCAGATTGCTGGGTTCGTGTCGGCATGCCGGTTGAGGGACCACCTCGCTGCACATCGACAATCACTGCAGGAATCTCGGCAAAATAAGCAAGACCTACAAATTCGGCCATGAGCGAAATGCCAGGCCCCGAGGTTGCGGTAAACGCTCTCGCACCGTTCCAACCCGCTCCGCAAACCATGCCAATTGAGGCCAGTTCGTCTTCGGCCTGGACAATGGCATAACGATGCTCACCGGATTCGGCGTCAACCCGAAACTTGGCACAGTAGCGTTGAAAAGCCTCGGCAACCGATGATGAGGGCGTGATGGGGTACCAGGCACATACGGTCGCCCCACCGTAGACGGCTCCCAGGGCTACGGCAGCATTACCTTCCATAAAAATGCGCTGACCCACGGCGTTGGCCGCCTGCGCCCTCAGGCCGATTGCATCTTGGAGCTGCGATGCTGCATAGTTCAGACCCAAGCGTAGCGCCTGAACATTGGGCTGAAGTAATCGCTCTTTACCCTTGTATTGCTCGGCGATGAGGCTAATGATAACCTCGACGTCGATACCCATCATCCCTGCGAGTGCACCTAAACAAATAATGTTCTTAAAAAGTTGGCGCTCTCTTGGATTGCTATACGTACTATTGCAAATTTCAGTGAGCGGCATGCCAACAACGTGAATATCAGGTCTTAGCTTGCTGTGGGGTATGACCTTTGTATTGTCATAAAAAAGATATCCACCAGGTTCGACTTCCTTTACATCCTGATCCCAAGTTTGAGGATTCATCGCAACCATCATATCGACGCCACCACGTCTACCCAGCCAGCCTCGCTCGGTCACTCTTACTTCGTACCAGGTCGGAAGCCCTTGAATATTCGATGGGAAAATATTCCTCGGCGACACAGGAATACCCATACGCAAAAAGGATCGTGCAAATAACTCATTGGCTGAGGCCGAGCCCGAGCCATTCACATTGGCAAACTTCACCACAAAATCATTAACCGCTTCAATCCTATTCATCATGCCTCCACAAGTGCAACGCCTGCATGCCGCTTCGAGCATTCAAGCTCTGTGGCGTGAACCATTTGAATCAACGACTTTTGCATGTCCCAGGCACCCGTGGGGCAACGCTCAGCGCAAAGTCCACAATGCAGGCAAACGTCTTCGTCTTTGGCCATCACTCGATTTGTTTTCAAACCTTTACTGATATACAAATCTTGACTTGTATTGGTCGCGGGCGCTTTGAGTCGTGTCCTCAGATCAGCTTCATCACCATCAGGTACAAAGCTGATGCAATCCATGGGACAAATATCAACGCAGGCATCGCACTCGATACATAACTTTGCTTCGAAGACGGTTTGTACATCGCAATTCAAACAGCGTTGCGCTTCCTTCCAAGCGCTTGCCGGGTCGAATCCAAGCTCGACCTCCATGCTTACATTCTTGAGTGTGACTTCAACATCGGCCCACATCACTTTGTGGCGCTTGTCTGGAAGAATCTCGTTGTCATAGCTCCATTCATGGATACCCATTTTTTGTGACATCAGGCTCATGCCGGCGAGAGGTCGGTCGAGTAGATCGCTACCCTCAAGGTGCTTGTGGATCGAAATCGCCGCATCATGTCCATGGGCCACGGCCCAAATAATATTCTTAGGTCCAAAAGCCGCATCACCGCCAAAAAAGACCTGTGGAAGACTCGACTGAAAACTCTTCGGATCAAGCCTAGGCATACCCCACTCATCGAAATCAATACCTGCGTCGGATTCAATCCAGGGGAAAGCGTTTTCCTGACCGACCGCAATAAGCACATCGTCACAGGGGAAGAATTGCTCGGGTTCACCTGCCGATACCAATTTGCGCCTACCCTTGTCGTCAAACTGAGCCACGACACGATCAAAGCGCATCCCAATCAGCTTGCCGTTTTCGTGGACGAAAGCCGTCGGAACAAGATAGTTGAGGATCGGAATACCTTCATGCATCGCATCTTCCTTCTCCCAGGGCGAGGCTTTCATCTCCTCAAAGCCAGAACGAACGATAACCTTTACATCCTCACCGCCTAAACGCCTCGCAGTTCGACAACAATCCATCGCCGTATTACCGCCACCCAAGACAATGACGCGTGAACCGATCTGCTCCCTATGCCCGAACGATACCGAGGCAAGCCACTGAATACCTACGTGGATATTGGCAGAGGCCTCGCTTCTACCTGGCAGGTCAAGATCTCTTCCTTTGGGCGCACCAGTTCCAACAAATATAGCGTCGAAACGCTCCTCCAGCATCGCCTTCATGGATTCGACATGGCGCTGCTCAAAGCGAACGCCAAGATCGAGGATATAGCCCACCTCTTCGTCGATGACTTCCATGGGCAAACGGAATCGTGGAATCTGCGACCAGATCATGCCGCCTGGCCGATGATCACGATCAAAAATCGTCACTTCATAGCCCAAAGGAGCTAGATCTCGCGCTACGGTCAGTGAGGATGGCCCTGCACCGATGCAGGCGATTCGCTTACCATTATAGTGGCTTGGGCGCTTTGGCATCATCGACTTGACGCCAGACTTCATGTCTGCAGCAACCCGTTTCAAACGACAGATCGCTACAGGCTCTGGTCGCTCAAGATTCGACGCTTCAACGCGTCCGCGCCTGCAGGCTGGCTCACAAGGTCGGTCACAGGTCCGCCCCAGAATGCCAGGAAACACATTGGACTTCCAATTAATCATGTAGGCCTCATCAAAGCGGCCTGCAGCAATTTTCCGAATGTATTCGGGTACGGGCGTATGGGCCGGACAAGCCCACTGGCAGTCAACAACTTTGTGAAAATAATCTGGGTTTTTTATGTTTGTAGTGTCCAACACATCCTCCCTTGTTCACTGTTATCTTAATTAGTATTCGTTTTGATCAACCTTTTCTGCTTCTTTAAGCTTCACACCTCAAAAGCGTGAGGCGAAAAAAAACCGGAAGTTCATACGAACTTCCGGCTCGATACCACCTTGTCTCACATCGGGGAACATATGTCGTGTTGACATCCCCTTAAACCTGCTACCGACGCTGATCCAAGGGCAAAACGTCTCGTCGCGGCGCACCATTGAAGAGTTGGCGCGGTCGACCGATTTTATATTCCGGATCAGCGATCATCTCAGTCCACTGCGAAATCCATCCGACCGTCCTCGCGAGCGCAAATATGCAAGTAAACATATCGGTCGGAATACCCATCGCTTTTTGAACAATCCCAGAATAGAAATCTACGTTCGGGTAAAGCTTGCGTTGAATAAAGTAATCATCCTCAAGCGCAATTTGTTCGAGCTTCATTGACAATTTGAACAGCGGGTCATCACCAAGGCCAAGCTCGCCCAAGACCTCATGACAGGTCTCACGCATCAACTTGGCACGAGGATCATAATTCTTATAAACCCGATGACCAAAGCCCATCAACTTGACGGTCGACTGTTTGTCCTTAACCTGCTTAATAAATTCGCCAATTTTCTCAACGCCACCCATTTTTTGAATGTCATTGAGCATGACCAAACAGGCCTCATTAGCGCCACCGTGTGCTGGCCCCCAGAGGGTAGCGATGCCTGCTGCGATGCAGGCAAAAGGATTGGCGCCCGAGGAGCCTGCCAATCGAACCGTCGATGTGGATGCATTTTGCTCATGGTCAGCGTGCAAAATCAAAATACGATCGAGCGCTCGCACCAAGACGTCATTAACCTCATATGCCTCACAAGGATTCCCAAACATCATCCGCATAAAATTTGCGCTATAAGAAAGCGAATTTTGCGGGTACATGAAGGGTTGTCCAATCGAGTACTTATAAGCCATGGCAACCAGGGTGGGCATCTTGGCAATGAGTCGGATGGCAGATATTTCGCGATGCGCAGGATTGTTGATATCAAGGCTATCGTGATAAAAAGCAGCGAGCGCACCGACCACGCCTACAAGCACTGCCATCGGATGAGCGTCTCGACGAAAGCCCTGGAAGAAACGTTGCATTTGTTCATGCACCATCGTGTGTTTTGTCACGGTGCCTACAAATTGATCGCGTTGGGTGCGGTTTGGTAACTCGCCGTTGAGCAGGAGATAACAGGTTTCCAAATAGTCGCACTGCACGGCAACTTGCTCAATCGGATAGCCCCGATAGAGCAACTCTCCCTGATCGCCATCGATATAGGTGATCTTGGATTCACAAGCTGCCGTCGACATAAAACCTGGATCGAAGGTGAACTTGCCGGTTTGACCGTAAAGCTTCCTGATATCGATAACGTCGGGGCCAATAGAGCCCTTGTAAATAGGAAAGTCGACCGAGGGCGTTCCATCGGTGAAGCTGATCGTCGCTTTTGTATCAGACATGGCAACTCTTCATCAAAGGTTAATCAAACAACTACAAAAACCGTTCGCTCGTGACGAGCGACTCTCAAGGGTTATAGCAAAGCCAAGTGCTATGCAGCAGAAGCTAAACAGCCTGCAAGGCTTCGAGCACCACCATCACACGCGGGTCAAGCAACTCAGCCTCAGGCTGCTTCCTAGCAAGCACGAGATCGATCAGTTCATTGTCCGATAAGTTCAATAATTGGTCGAGTCCAAAGACGAAATCTGCGGTCAATTTTTGTTCAAAACGATCGAGAAATCGGGTCAAAAGCAAATCATTCTCCAGCAAACCCCGCCTGCAGCGCCAACGCAAACGACGCAGGCTGGCTTGCTCGTCGAATTCAGGGCTTTCGGCGACTCGATTCATGGGCTGATCACAAAGCGCCTCAGGGATTAAACCGCGCGCTTTACCATGAGTTCTTTAATCTTGCCGATCGCCTTGGTTGGATTTAAACCCTTGGGGCAGACATCGACACAATTCATAATCGTGTGACAGCGGAATAGTCGATAGGGATCTTCAAGATTGTCTAGTCTTGCTGAGGTCGCCTGATCACGGGTATCTGCGATGAAACGGTAGGCCTGTAACAATCCGGCCGGGCCGACAAACTTATCGGGATTCCACCAAAACGACGGACAGCTCGTTGAGCAACAAGCACAAAGAATGCACTCATAGAGACCATCGAGCTCTTCGCGGTCCTCGGGCGACTGTAAGCGCTCCTTCTCGGGGGGCGGATTGTCGTTGATCAAGAAGGGTTGTACGGAGTGATACTGCTTAAAGAACTGGGTCATGTCGACGATGAGATCACGTACTACCGGTAGACCGGGTAGTGGTTTCAACACAATCGGCTGCCGCAAATCGCGCAAATTGGTAATGCAGGCTAGACCGTTCTTACCATTGATATTCATAGCATCCGAGCCGCACACACCCTCGCGGCAAGAACGACGAAACGACAAACTTGGGTCGAAATCGCTCTTGATTCGCATCAACGCATCCAACAACATCTTGTCGTTGGGCTGCAAAGTCACCTCAAGGTCTTGCATATAGGGCTTGGCGTCTTTATCGGGATCGTAGCGATAAATAGAAAAACGAACGGTCTGACTCATCATGACTCCTGCGCTAACTTTGTGTGCGACTTCATACGAACAGTGCTTTGCTTCGAGCAAGCGACTTAAAAAGTCCTTGCCTTGGGCGTAAATGTATCGACGGTAAGGGGCTTTAAAACCACCGGCTTGTAGTCAAGGCGGTTGCCTTCGGAGTACCAGAGACTGTGGCGCATCCAATGGGTGTCGTCACGGTTGGGGTAGTCGCGATGGGCGTGAGCGCCACGACTCTCCTTGCGGGCTTCTGCCGATACGATGGTCGCTTTGGCGGTCTCCATCAAATTATCAAGTTCCAAAGCTTCAACGCGCGCCGTGTTGAACACCTTAGACTTATCCTTCAAATGGATATGCTTGGCTCGTTGATCGAGTTCTGCAATCTTTTGCACACCTTCTTTCAAGAGCTCATCAGTCCGGAAGACCCCGCAATGCGCTTGCATCGTCTTACGAACATCGTTAGCAACGTCTTGGATATTCTCGCCAGAACTCGAAGACTCGAGCCGAGCCAATCTTGCTAGCGAAGCATCGCCGGCATCAGGCGGCAAATCCCGATACTCATCTGCATTGAGCCTGCTCGACACGATATGGTTGCCCGCAGCACGACCAAATACGAGCAGGTCAAGCAATGAATTGGTGCCCAAGCGATTTGCGCCATGCACCGATACACAGGCGCATTCGCCGATGGCATATAAGCCAGGTACGACCGTATTGGGGTTGCCTGCCTTGGGTACAACGACCTCACCGTGATAATTCGTAGGAATACCACCCATCTGATAGTGGATCGTCGGGACCACAGGGATGGGATCCTTGATCGGATCCACATTAGCAAACTTGATAGCGATCTCTCGAATCGAGGGCAGACGTTTCATGATGGTCTCAGCGCCTAGGTGATCTAGCTTTAAGAGCACATGATCGCCATGCTCGCCACAGCCTCGACCTTCTTTGATTTCCTGATCCATCGAACGCGAGACAAAATCGCGCGGCGCCAAATCCTTAAGGGTCGGAGCATAGCGCTCCATGAAGCGCTCGCCGTGCTTATTCAATAAGATGCCACCCTCGCCACGAACGCCTTCGGTAATCAGCACGCCGGCGCCGGCAACCCCGGTCGGGTGAAACTGCCAAAATTCCATATCTTCGAGCGGTATCGCAGCCCGCGCGGCCATGCCCATGCCATCGCCGGTATTGATAAAGGCATTGGTCGAGGCCTGCCAAATCCGCCCTGCACCGCCCGTTGCCAGCACAGTGACCTTGGATTGGAGCAGCATCACTTCGCCTGTTTCCATCTCAAGGGCAACCACACCAACAACAGCGCCTTGGCTGTCACGAATCAAGTCTAGCGCCATCCACTCAACAAAAAACTGTGTGCGAGCCTGCACATTGCGCTGGTATAAAGTATGTAGCAGCGCGTGTCCTGTTCGGTCTGCTGCCGCGCAGGCACGCTGAACCGGCTTTTCGCCAAAGTTCGCGGTATGCCCGCCAAAGGGACGCTGATAAATCGTACCATCAGGATTACGGTCAAAGGGCATGCCGAAGTGTTCTAGTTCATAAACCACCTTTGGCGCTTCGCGGCACATAAATTCGATCGCATCCTGGTCACCGAGGTAGTCCGATCCCTTGACCGTATCAAACATGTGCCAGTACCAACTGTCTTCAGACATATTGCCAAGCGCGGCTCCAATGCCCCCCTGGGCTGCGACCGTATGCGATCGCGTCGGGAAAACCTTACTCAGCACTGCAACACTATAACCAGCCTGTGCCAATTGCAATGAGCAGCGCATCCCCGAGCCACCTGCACCGACGATGACTGCATCAAAGCGGCGTCTTGGAAGATTGTTGGCCAAATGGCTTACGATTTCCGTCATGTTTAATGCCTCAATGTTTACAAGATGTTGAGCCTAAATACTTTGATCGCTAGACTTTCCAAAGAATAAGAACAGTCCAGCATAAATAAGCAATCAAGCCGATGATCGTCAGCACTTGAAGGCTAAGCCGGATCGCTGTGGGCTTGATGTAGTCCATGTAAATATCGCGCACACCGACCCAGGCATGCCAGCACAATGCCAGCATCGCAAGCAGTGTGATGATCTTGAACCAGCCCTGACCGAAAAGGCCGGCCCATTGGTCATAACTCGCTGCAGCCCCAAGGCTTACCGCACCAATCAATATAAGGGTGTACACAAGAAGAACAACAGCGGTGATGCGTTGCGCTAACCAGTCCTTGAGGCCGTAGTGGGCACCGGTCACGATTCGTCTGCTAGCCATCTTAGAATGCTCCAAAAAGACGAAGAGCAACCACTGCGGTCATGGCCAAGCTCAAAATAAGAACGACTCTTGCACTCGATCGAGCCTGTTCCTTAGCTGTTCCAATATGTAGATCCAAAACCAAGTAGCGGATACCAGCGATGGCGTGATGCAGAAATGCCCAAATAACGGCAAGACAAATTAATTTGGCCAACGGATGACCCAACAGGGCGCTCAGCCGGGCATGGGTCATCTCAGAGGCAATGCTTTGATCTAGCGTAAACAGCACGAGCGGGATACCGATCAAAAACAGAAAGGCACCGCTTAGCCGGTGCAGAATCGACACCACACCCGCGAGCGGCAGCCGATAGCTAAGAATTTGCGAAACATGAATGTTCCGAAACTGCGGACGTGTTGAACTCACAAGTAACTCCCTTTTCGAATCGCCAGGACTCTTCGGACCTTGGCTGCACAAGCACCAAAACCAACGGTAATAACGCGGCTGTTTGCTCGACGGCAGCCGCATTTTGCGTCAAATCGCTGGCTTTCACAAAGCACGCCTAGACCAGCGCATTAAAGTAGTGATGGTTTTCGGTCAGGTAATAGCCTCGCCGGACTTCGACCGGCCGGTCCTGATAGGTGGTTGAAAGCCGATCGACCAGCAAAACCGGTGTCCCGGTCGCTACCCCTAAGCGTCGTGACTGCTCTTGCGGACAAGCAATTGCCTTGATTTGCTCACGCGCTTTTAGCATACGAGTTCCAAAACTTGCCTCAAACAAAGCGTAGAGCGGACCCTTGTACTGCTGCAAGCGCTCGTGGGTCAGGCCGCGAAAAAGATTCGCTGGCAGCCATAGTTCGTCAAGAACCGCCGGCAAAGCGTCGACTTTTAACATCCGGCGAATAAATACCGCCGATTCACCCGCTCGCATTTGCAACTCGCGAGCGACATCAACCGGGGGCCTTAGACGGCGACACTCAAGAATGTGGCTTTCCGTCTCAGGCAGCCCCCCCGCATCACGCCGTAATCGCAAAAAACGGAATTGAGCGCGTTCCTCGTGGTGACTTGAAACGAAGGTTCCCTTGCCCTGGCGCCTAACCAGCACATGTTCGGCAGCAAGTTCCTCAATTGCTTTTCTCACCGTGCCCTGGCTCACCGCAAAGCGCCTGGCCAGTTCATTTTCACTGGGTACCATTTGCCCTGGCTGCCATTCTCCTAAATCAAGCGCCCGCATGAGGCGGTCCTTAATTTGGCGATAAAGCGGACTGAAAGTTGGCGCACCCATGGAGTCTTTGCCCAATTCGTCGGGGCTTGGCTCGTCATGGACCGAAAGTGCGCTTGGCTGATCGCGTTGCATGCTGTGATTGAATCACGAGGCCTTTGGCTTGTCTAGTGTCTTATCTCTTATATAAGACATAAAAGTCTTTGACGTTGGCACCGCTTGCCTCTACAATCGGCGCACAGTATTCCGTGCATCCAGCCTTGCTAAGTCAAGCCACGGCACTATGAGGCTTGGCGAGTGCGATGTTGTGCAAACCTAAATAAACCCTACCATCAGGAAAAGTCATGAGTAAGACAGCCAAACGGGTCGCAGTCACCGGCGCCGCCGGACAAATTGGGTATGCCCTCTTGTTTCGTATCGCCTCGGGCGAGATGCTGGGCAAGGATCAGCCCGTGATATTGCAATTGCTCGAGATCCCCGATGAAAAGGCTCAAAAAGCACTCAAAGGCGTCATGATGGAGCTCGAGGACTGTGCCTTTCCGCTGCTTGCCGGCATGGAAGCACACAACGACCCAAACAAAGCCTTTAAGGACACAGACTATGCCTTATTGGTCGGCGCTAGGCCGAGAGGACCTGGCATGGAGCGAAAAGACTTGCTCAGTGCCAATGCGGCCATCTTCACCGCGCAGGGCAAGGCATTGGACGCATCGGCTTCGCGCGATGTCAAAGTTCTTGTGGTGGGCAATCCCGCCAACACCAATGCGTACATCGCGATGAAATCAGCGCCATCGATCAACAAACGGCAATTCACAGCGATGTTGCGCTTGGATCACAACCGGGCCCTGTCGCAGATCGCGGCTCGTACTGGCAAGCCTGTGTCCGACATTCGTAAGCTCTGTGTGTGGGGCAATCATTCCCCCACAATGTATGCAGACTATCGTTTTGCAACGATTGGTTCGTCATCGGTCAAGCAAATGATCAACGATGATGCTTGGAATCGCGACATATTCCTACCCACGGTCGGAAAACGCGGAGCGGCGATTATCGAAGCTCGCGGTTTGTCATCAGCCGCATCGGCCGCCAACGCTGCTATCGATCATATGCGTGACTGGACTCTTGGCACAGGCGGCGAATGGACGACGATGGGCATCCCTTCGGATGGCTCGTACGGCATTCCGCAAGATGTAATGTTCGGCTTTCCAGTCACTTGCCAAAATGGCGACTACAGCATTATTCAAGGACTTGAGATCGACAATTTTAGCCAAGAGCGTATTGCCATTACGCTCAAGGAGTTAAGCGAAGAACGTGAGGCGGTCGCTCATTTGCTAGGTTAAAACCAAGAGGAGTTGATTCATGAGCAGTCCCGGACTAAGGTTTCGTGAAGCACTAACCCAAGAAAAGCCGTTGCAAATTGTCGGCGCCATCAATGCCAACCACGCCTTGCTTGCAAAGCGAGCCGGGTATCGCGCCATTTATTTATCGGGTGGCGGGGTAGCCGCGGGCTCTCTCGGACTTCCCGACCTTGGCATTTCAGGACTCGACGATGTACTCACCGACGTGAGACGCATCACCGATGTGTGCGATCTACCGCTGCTTGTCGATGTCGACACAGGCTTTGGGGCCTCGGCCTTTAATGTGGCGCGTACGGTCAAATCACTGATCAAGTTTGGTGCTGGCGCCATGCATATCGAAGATCAAGTCGGAGCAAAGCGTTGCGGACATCGACCCAATAAAGAGATCGTTTCGAAAGATGAAATGGTCGATCGAATCAAGGCTGCGGCGGACGCGAGGACCGACCCCCATTTTGTCATCATGGCCCGCACCGATGCAATTGCTGTCGAAGGCCTCGAGGCGGCCGTTGAGCGAGCTCTCGCCTGCGTTGAAGCGGGTGCAGATATGATTTTTCCGGAGGCAATTACCGAGCTATCGATGTACCGCGAATTTGCTGATGCGGTCAAAGTGCCGATCCTGGCAAACATCACCGAGTTTGGTCAAACGCCGCTCTTTAAAACCGATGAGTTGGCCGCCGCGGGATGTGCGATGGTGCTTTATCCATTATCGGCTTTTAGAGCCATGAATAAGGCCGCTGAAACCGTCTACGAAGCGATTCGCCGCGACGGCACACAAGCTGCCGTCGTCGAGCAGATGCAAACCCGTCAGGCCTTATACGACGCCATTGGATACTGGGAATTCGAACACCGCTTGGATCAACTATTTGCTAAAGGAAAGCATTGATGAGTGAGAGTCATGGGGCTACTAGCTCGGCCATCAAACCTAAGAAGTCTGTCGCACTGTCTGGCGTCACCGCAGGCAACACAGCCCTTTGCACCGTGGGGCGCACTGGCAATGATCTGCACTATCGTGGCTACGACATTCTTGATATCGCCGAACAAGCTGAGTTCGAAGAAGTCGCCTATCTATTGGTTCACGGCAAGTTGCCAAACGCTGCCGAACTACGGGGCTATAAGACAAAGCTTAAAGCCCTGCGTGGATTACCGGCACAAGTCAAGGCAATCTTAGAATCGCTGCCTGCGGGTAGCCACCCGATGGATGTGATGCGTACGGGTGTATCAGCACTCGGTTGCGTGTTGCCCGAAAAAGATGATCACAACAGCCCAGGCGCGCGCGATATAGCAGACCGTTTGATGGCAAGTCTTGGATCGGTGTTGCTGTATTGGTATCACTATGCGGTCAACGGACGGAGAATTGATGTCGAGACAGATGATGACTCGATCGCTGCGCATTTCCTGCATTTATTGCATGGTCAGGCTCCATCAGAGCTTTGGATTCGGGCGATGCATACTAGCCTCAATCTTTATGCCGAACACGAATACAACGCCTCGACCTTCACATGTCGGGTGA
Organism: Betaproteobacteria bacterium; assembly: GCA_016868095.1. Lineage (GTDB taxonomy): Bacteria > Pseudomonadota > Gammaproteobacteria > Burkholderiales > Burkholderiaceae_E > UBA3064. The sequence goes on along the minus strand of VGHV01000005.1, from coordinate 876 downwards.
TTGCGGGCACGGGCTCAGATATGTATTCAGCCATTGCTGGCGGAATCGGCGCACTGCGCGGACCTAAACACGGCGGTGCGAACGAGGTTGCCTTCGAAGTGCAAAAGCGTTATGAAACCCCAGACGATGCAGAGGCCGATATCCGTCGAAGGGTCGAGGCAAAAGAAGTGGTTATAGGTTTTGGCCATCCGGTCTACACCATTGCCGACCCGCGCAACAAAGTGATCAAAGAAGTTGCTCGACGGCTCTCGAGCGATGCTGGTGATATGAAAATGTTTGATATCGCCGAACGCCTTGAATCGGTCATGTGGGATGCAAAAAAGATGTTCCCCAATCTGGACTGGTTTTCTGCCGTCTCGTATCACATGATGGGCGTGCCCACTGCGATGTTCACACCGCTTTTTGTCATTTCGCGTACGTCAGGATGGGCGGCTCATGTGATTGAGCAACGTATTGATAACAAGATCATTCGGCCTTCAGCGAATTACGTCGGACCTGAAGATCAAAAGTTTGTGCCACTTGCACAACGTCACTAGGTCCCACGGTGATCAGCCCGCGCACTACCCTCGCTTTCGCTGGCACTCGTGCCTTGAGCGGTCCATTCGCCTCCACCCGCATCCTCGCTTTCACTGCCATCCTTGCCTTGACAAGCACCCTCGCCTTCACGGGCAAGGTTGCCTGGGCAAGCGATGTTCATGAGGTATCTCGGACCGACCCTGTTCAAGCCGGACTGTATCGTTGTCATCAGGGTGCACAAATTATTGTTAAAAATATAGCACCCGACTTTGGATCGATCGTGGTCCAGTTCAAAGGTAAAGACCACTTACTTTTCGCCGTCGATACCGCCACCGGTGCGGTGAGGTACCAGGATCAGCG
>VGHV01000004.1 GCA_016868095.1 Betaproteobacteria bacterium | reverse complement strand
GCAACTGGCGCCGGTGACCCGCCAACGTCACGGCTTTGAACCCGATCCTTCGAAAAACTAGCTGCCTTTTGATAGGCTCGATCAGCGACAGCAATGCCTTGAACGCCTACTGCGAAACGAGCGGCGTTCATCATGACGAACATGTACTCAAGGCCACGATTTTCTTCGCCGACCAAGTACCCGATCGCGCCCGCCTCAGCCTTGCCTCCCGATTCAGCAGCAATCGGGAATTTGCCATCACCATATAAAAGCACCGCAGTTGGCGAGGCCTTGATGCCGAGTTTGTGCTCGATCGATGTACAAAAAACATCGTTTCGAGGACCGAGCGAACCGTCAGCTTTGACTAAAAACTTGGGCACGATGAACAGCGAAATGCCCTTCACGCCTTCAGGTGCGTCGGGCGTACGAGCCAACACCAAATGAATGATGTTGGAGGCCATGTCGTGCTCACCATAAGTGATATAAATTTTTTGGCCGAAGATCCGATAACTGCCATCGGCTTGTGGCAGCGCACGCGTACGAACCATCGACAAATCAGACCCCGCTTGAGGCTCTGTGAGGTTCATGGTGCCTGTCCACTCCCCCGCTATCATCGAGGGGATAAAGCGCGTCTTCTGTTCTTCAGATCCAGCGGTATCAAGCGCTTCGATCGCACCGTCGGTTAGCAGTGGACAAAGGGCAAAACTAAGATTGGCAGCGTTGAGCATTTCGCCACAACATGAAGCAATCAGTTTGGGCAGGCCTTGACCGCCAAAATGTGAGCCGTGTTGCACGCCCTGCCAACCCGCAGCGGCGTATTGCGCGAATGCTTCCTTAAAACCAGGCGTTGTCGTGACAACACCCTGATTGACTGCGCTTGGCTGTTGATCACCGATCCAGTTGAGCGGCGCAATAACGTCTTGATTGAATTTCGCGCATTCTTCCAAGACAGCCGCCGCGGTCTCTAGATTGGCATCTTCAAAACCCGGCAACTGACTGATTTGCTCTAGATTGGCCACATGCTCCATGTTGAAGAGCATATCGGCAACAGGTGCAACATAGCTCATGGCTTACCCCAATGCAGCTTGCAATTCAGGCACAGCCTGGAACAAATCGGCGACCAATCCGTAGTCAGCCACTCCGAATATAGGCGCCTCGGCATCCTTATTGATGGCAACAATCACTTTGGAGTCCTTCATGCCGGCCAAATGCTGGATCGCGCCAGAAATGCCAATCGCAACATAAAGCTGTGGCGCGACGATTTTTCCTGTCTGGCCCACCTGCCAATCGTTAGGCGCGTAGCCTGCGTCGACAGCGGCCCGCGATGCCCCCATCGCAGCGCCAAGTTTGTCCGCGATCGGTTCCAGGATTTTGAAGTTGTCTGAAGAACCCATGCCGCGGCCACCTGATACAACCACCTTGGCTGCCGTTAGCTCGGGACGATCCGATTTGGCAAGCTCACGAGATACAAATTGGCTCATGCCAGTGTCTGGCACCGGGTCGATTGATTCGATCGGCGCTGGGCCAGCGCCCAAGGCGGCAGCATCAAAACCGGTGGTACGCACGGTAATCACCTTGGTCGCGTCGAGCGATTGCACGGTGGCGATAGCGTTGCCCGCGTAAATGGGTCGGGTGAAACTGTCTGGTGCATTGACAGCGATGATGTCGCTAAGTTGGGCTACATCAAGCCGTGCAGCAATGCGAGGAGCGACGTTTTTTCCAAAGGCTGTTGCTGGTGCAAGCATGTGGGTGTAGCCCGATGCCAGGGCGAGCACTTGCTCGGCGACGTTTTCAGCGGTCTGCGCTTCAAGCTGAGGCGCGTCTGCATGCAGCACTTTGGCAACACCTGCTATACCTGCAGCGGCCTGAGCTACCGACGAACAGCCGGCGCCTGCCACCAGCACATGAACTTCCGATGAGGTTTGCAGTGCTGCTGTGACCGTGTTTAAGGTACTGGGTTTGAGTTGGCCGTTTTCGTGTTCGGCAATCACCAATGCACGCATGTCAAATCACCTTTGCTTCGTTTTTCAGTTTGTCAACCAGGGTGGCTACATCGGGCACCTTAATACCCGCTGATCGTCCTGGCGGATCGGTCACTTTGAGCGTCTTAAGGCGCGGCGTGACGTCGACGCCCAAGTCGGCTGGGGTAAGCTGATCGAGCTGCTTTTTCTTAGCCTTCATGATGTTGGGCAAGGTCACATAACGGGGCTCATTAAGACGCAAATCGGTTGTAATGACCGCCGGCAAAGGCATGCGCAGGGTTTCGAGGCCACCATCAACTTCGCGGGTCACGCTCAGGCTTCCATCCTGCAATTCAACCTTCGATGCAAAAGTAGCCTGCGGATAATTGGCAAGGGCAGCGAGCATTTGCCCGGTCTGGTTTGCGTCATCGTCGATAGCTTGCTTGCCAAGAATCATTAATCCGGGTTGCTCGCGATCAACCACTGCCTTCAATAACTTAGCGACTGCCAAAGGTTGTAGTTCCACATCGGTTTCGATCAATATGGCTCGGTCTGCGCCAATGGCCATCGCCGTGCGCAATGTTTCCTGGCACGCGGTTGTTCCAGCTGACACCGCAATAATTTCGGTGACCTGCCCCTTTTCCTTCAATCGGACAGCCTCTTCGACTGCGATCTCATCGAATGGATTCATTGACATTTTGACGTTAGCGATATCCACACCCGTCTGATCACTCTTCACCCGGACCTTGACGTTGTAGTCAACAACCCGCTTCACCGGTACCAATACCTTCATGCGCTACATCCTCCTGATTAATCGCTCGATTCTACTGGAGCCCACCCGAGCCTAGGCATTTGTGTCCTGTGCCCAACGCGGGGATCGCTTTTCGACAAAGGCGCTGATGCCCTCTCGTGTTTGAACATCCCTCATATTGCAAGCCATTGTCTGGCCAGCGAGTTGGTAAGCAGCCTCGATCCCCATCTCAAGCTGTCGGTAAAACAATTGCTTACCGGTGCTTATCCCCACTTGGGGCTTGCTCTTGATCCGTTGACATAACTGGTTGACTGCCTCGTCAAGCTGCGCCGCATCGACGACGTGGTTGATGAGGCCTCGCGCCTTGGCCTCTTCGGCATCGATAAAGTCCCCGGTTACCAACATTTCGAAGGCCTGCTTGCGCGACAAATTTCGCGATAAAGACACCGAAGGCGTCGAGCAAAAAAGGCCCAAATTCACCCCAGAGACCGCAAACCTTGCCTCACTTGAGGCAATCGCCAAGTCGCACATCGCAACGAGCTGGCAGCCAGCCGCGGTCGCAAGGCCGTGCACTTTGGCGACTACCGGCTGAGGCATGCCTTGTATCGTCATCATCATGCGGGTGCAAGCTGCAAAAAGGCTTTGATACTCATCCTGACTTTCCATGGACAGCATCTCGCGCAAATCGTGACCAGCGCAAAAGGCCTTGCCCTGCGCCGCAATAACCACAACGCGAATCGTTTTGTCTTGTGCCAGCGCTTGCAACTTTGCGGTCAGCACCTCGAGCATTTGTCTCGAAAGCGCATTGAATTGCTTGGGACGCGCCATGGTGAGGGTCGCAATCCCGTCCAGGCAGGTAAGCTCAACAACCGACTCATCGAAGCAATCGACCTTAGGCTCCGCTGCCATCACATTAGATAAATTTGCTTGTAGCATTTCATCGCCTCGTTTTAACTTTTGCGTGAACCATTCGTGTCAGGGCGCATACAGATGTCGAACGCTAACATCGTTGCAGCAACAATAAAGCCTTTTGGATGACGATTCGAGCACGGTCAATGACGAAGCATGTTTTTAGGCGCTTGCCATTGGGCTTACTTCTAGCCTTGACAATTCAACAAGGGGCGCTGTCGGCAAACCTAGACGCTGACGATGTTCCGCCGCCAGCTTGGTCGCCCATCCCTTTTGCTCGCCCAAGCGAGTTTGCAAACCATATGGCACAGCAGCATGCCTGGCCGCGCGACAAAGTTGAGGCACTTTTTGCCGATTACAAGGCAAACGCCCAAGTGATTCGACTTATGGAGCCAGCGGCACAAAGCTTTAAGCGCTCCTGGGCGGTGTATCGCAAGCGCTTTATTGAACCCAAGCGAATCGCTGCGGGCGTGGACTTTTGGAACGAGAATCAAAAGGCGCTCGAACGAGCAGGTCAGCGCTTTGGCGTACCTGCCCACGTCATCGTGGGCATCATTGGCGTTGAAACGATTTACGGGCGAAACACAGGCAACTTCCAAGTCCTTGAAGCCCTAGCCACACTTAGCTTTGACTATCCGCGCCGAGCTGCTTACTTTGCCAAGGAGCTCGAACATTTTTTGCTTTGGACCCAGGACCAAGGCATTGATCCAAAGTCTGTGCGTGGCTCATTTGCGGGAGCGATCGGGCTGCCCCAGTTTATGCCTGGAAGCATTCGGCGCCACGCCGTCGACTTTGATGGTGACGGTAGCATCGATCTTGCGGGTAGCAAAGCAGATGCCATCGGCAGTGTGGCCTCATTTTTGAAGCGGCACGGCTGGCAAGCTCAGTCAAAACAAAAGACAAGGATTCAATTGCGGGCTGAGCAACAGGCAGCGACAAATCAAGAGGCAAGAAAGCAGGTATTGGAAGCGGGCTGGCAGCCTCGCTTGTTGAAGCGAGACATCGAAGACGCGGGCCTCGGATTTCCCAAGGAATCAAAAGAGCAAACAGCTCGACACGGCAAGGAAAAGCCCACGCATCAAAACAAAGAGAAGTCCGATCAAAGGAGCGGTTTCAGCACCCAGCCCTGGGCGGTTTTTGAGCTCCCGAATGCCGATGCTCCGAGCACCTGGATTGCGACCGACCACAATTTTTGGGTTATTACCCGCTATAACCAGTCACCGTTTTATGCCATGGCGGTTTTAGAATTGGGAGAAGCTGTTCGCGATGAGCGGCGTCGCCAGATCAGCCAGAGCAAAACGCGAAAACCTAAGTCGAACGGCGCGAAGCGCGATGACTAAGCAGCGCGTTCATAACCCCTGTGGCCACGATCAAACCCATCCCGACCAATGACCAGCGATCGGGGAAGTGATCGAAAACCAGCCAACCCATGAGCAAAGCGGTGAGCGCCTGCGCATAACTATAGGGTGCAAGGGTTGATACAGGCGCTGCTGCATATGCCTTGACCATCAAATGATGGCCGTAGGCGCCAATCGCCCCCATGGTGAAAAAAGCGAACCAGTCCAGAATGCTCGTTGGCCAGAGCCAATAGCCCGGTGCGATTAAGCTAAACAACAGCGTGGCAACCAGAGCACCGATAAACAAAGTCGGCGTCGCCGGATCGCGGCCCGAGAGCTTGCGGGTGAGAATGGCATAAGCGGCAAAACAAAATGCTGTCACTAACGGGAGTAAGGAAGCCCAGGTAAAGGCCGCAAATCCTGGTTTCATAATCAATAACACCCCGGTAAAACTAAAGCCTAGCGCGATCCAGACCCGCCTATTCGGTTGCTCTCCGAGCAGGAAAATCGCGAGCCCTGTGACCAGGATGGGAGCAATTTGAGCAATGGTCGATGCCTCCGCAAGGGGCATTAAACGGAGTGCCGAAAAAAAACAAAGTGTTGATAGCCCAAGCGCTAAACCACGAGCTATTTGTAGCACCGGTGCGCTGCTATGGACGAGCTTAAACCCCATGCGCGGCGCAAAAAGCGCGAGCATGATGAAGACATTAAAGAAGTACCTCGCCCACGCGACTTGAACGGGAGGGTATCGCATGCTCGCCCATTTCGCGATGGCATCCATCACGCTGAAAAGGCTTAGCGCAATGATAAATAGTACGATCCCTCGCCGTTGCGAAAACTCGGTCATCCAGGGAAAACGCCAGTCGACAAATAGCGATCGCCCCGATCACAAACGATAAAGACAATCGTCGCTTCCTCGACTTGCTCGGCAATCCTTTGCGCAATCACGCAGGCACCAGCGGCAGAGATACCGCAAAAAATGCCTTCTCTTGCCGCCAGCTCTCGTGCGCTCGACTCCGCTTCGGCTTGTGAAACATAGGCGACCTCATCGACCATGGCATGCTGGTAAATCGCAGGCAAGTAGGCTTCAGGCCATTTCCTGATACCAGGTATTGAAGAGCCTTCATCGGGCTGCGCGCCCACAATTTGAATCTCGGCATTACGTTCTTTTAAGTAGCGCGATACACCTGTAATCGTACCGGTCGTGCCCATTGCTGATACAAAATGCGTCACGCTTCCTTTTGTATCGTTCCAAATCTCAGGACCCGTTGTTTCGTAGTGCGCCACCCAATTATCGTTGTTTGAAAACTGATCTAACACCCTACCCTCGCCTCGTGCTTGCATGTCAAGCGCGAGATCACGAGCGTATTCCATGCCCTGCTGTTGGCTCACCAAAATCAGTTCAGCCCCATAAGCCTTCATGGTTTGACGCCGCTCGACTGATAAGTTATCGGGCATGATCAGCACCATGCGATAGCCGCGAATCGCCGCAGCCATCGCAAGCGCGATACCTGTATTGCCTGAGGTTGCTTCGATCAAACAATCGCCAGGTTTAATCTCTCCTCGGGCTTCGGCCCTGGCGATCATTGATAAGGCAGGTCGGTCCTTCACCGATCCCGCAGGGTTATTGCCTTCTAGCTTGCCAAGGATGATATTGCCGCGCGCTCGGGCGTTTGCAGAAATCATGCGCTGCAAACGAACCAGCGGTGTTTTACCGATCGCGTCTTCGATGCTCGGGTAGAAGGGTTCGCGTTGCGTTGTCATGGTTTGCGACCTCAAGAAGATTTGGTTGCTTCGATGATTTGCACAGGCAAGTCCAAGGCCTTTAGCTGCTGTTTGAGTGCCTCGATGGCAGCCCGGCGGGCAAAGCTCTTTCGCCAGGCAAGCACTACCCTGCGATTCGGTGCGGGCGATTCAAAAGGGATATAACAAAGAAAACCATCATCACGAGACCTAGGACAAGCGGTTTGCGGAAGCACGGTGATGCCCACACCTGAGGCGACCATGTGGCGGATGGTTTCGAGTGAGGAGCCCTCAAAGGTTTTTTGAATGCCCGAGGAAGCTTGCGAAAACCTGGAAAGCTCAGGGCAGATCTCGACCACCTGATCGCGAAAACAGTGACCACTTCCAAGTAGCAACATGGTTTGTTGAGTGAGTTCGGCAGATGGAATACGCCGACGCTTGGCCCACGGGTGCTGTCGAGGGACAGCCACCATAAAATGTTCATCGTAAACAGGCTCAATGACCAGACCCTGGGCATCAAAGGGTTCGGCGAGTATCAAAACGTCTATTTCGCCCTGGCGCAATGTTTCTAGTAATTTAACGGTATAGTTTTCCTGCAAGAGCATGGGCATGCTCGGATGGGCTTGAATCATTTGCGGCACCAACCAGGGCAGCAAATAGGGGCCAATCGTGAATATCACCCCTACCCTTAATGGCCCTGCCAAAGGATCTCGGCCCTGCCGAGCAAGGTCTTTCAGAAGACTGGCCTCATCGAGCACCTTTTGCGCCTGCTCGATGAGCTGATCACCCATGGCCGTGGTCTGAATACCCGCCGTGCCGCGCTCAAAAAGCTGAACACCGAGCTCGTCCTCGAGCTTTCGAATCGCCACCGAGAGCGTCGGCTGACTCACGAAACAAGCCTCTGCGGCGCGCCCGAAGTGTTTCTCACGCGCAAGCGCAACGATGTATTTGAGTTCGGTCAGTGTCATAGGTGAGGATTATCTCCCCTTAGGCCTTCAAGCGGTCTTCAACACCACCCTGCCAGCAGGCAATCAGTGCGGTTATGGCAGGATCTTCACAGCCCTTGCGCTCAAGAAGTTCGCCTGCAAGCGCACGCAAAGGATTCAAGTACTGACCATCCCGCTCCAGATCGGCGTAGCGCAGCAGCGATAGCCCCGACTGACGCAGCCCGAGAAACTCGCCTGGCCCCCTGATGCGCAAATCTTCGCGCGCGATTTCAAAGCCATCTTGGTGCTGATAAATCGCTTTCAGTCGAGCCTTCGCGCTCGCTCCAAGTGCTTCACCGTAAAGCAAGACACATTGACTTTGTGCTCGTCCACGACCGACCCTGCCTCGCAACTGATGCAGCTGGGCAAGCCCAAATCGCTCGGCGTGCTCGATCACCATCAAGCTCGCTTGGGGCACATCCACACCAACCTCAATCACGGTGGTGGCAACCAGTACCTTGACCTGCCCAGCCTGGAAAGCGTCCATGACGGTTTGTTTGTCCTGCGAAGACAATCGCCCGTGGACCAAACCGACCTCAATGCCAGGCAGTGCCTCTGTTAATTGAGCAAAGCTTTCTTGCGCATGCCTCAGATCAAGGGCTTCGCTCTCTTCAATCAATGGGCAGACCCAATAAACCTGGTGAGAGGCTTCCACTTCCTGCCGCACCCACCGCATTAAATCCATGCGTCTTGATGCTTGGAGCAGCCGGGTACGAATCGGCGAGCGCCCGGGGGGAAGCTCGTCGATCACCGATACATCGAGATCGGCGAGATAACTCATCGCCAAGCTTCGCGGAATCGGCGTTGCACTCATCATCAAGAGGTGAGGCTCCATCGCATCATCGCGCTTGTGGCGAAGGCTTAATCGCTGTTTTACGCCAAAGCGATGCTGCTCATCAACAATCGCGAGACCAAGATTGGAAAATCGCACTTTTTCTTCGAGCAGCGCATGGGTGCCGAACACAAGATCGAGTTCAGCGCGAGCAATCGATTCCCGAAGTCGTCGCTTTTCGCTTTCTTTTAAACTGCCGGTCAGTTTTGCACTGCTGATACCAAGCTTTTCAAGCAGCGGTAAACACTTGGCCGCATGTTGATCGGCTAGAACCTCGGTAGGTGCAAGCAATGCGACCTGATAGCCATCGTCTACGGCCTGCAAAGCAGCCAATAAGGCGATGATCGTCTTACCGCTGCCCACATCACCCTGGAGCAGGCGGTGCATCGGGATTGCGCGTGACAAGTCCTCGGTGATCTCAGCCAAAACCCTTTGTTGTGCCCGGGTTAGTTGAAAGGGCAAGCACGAAAGCGCGCGCGCCAAACCCGCTTTCTCGCGACCCATGGTTGGCGCAGCACGGGCGGCCCTGCGCATCCTCGCACGTTGCAAACCGAGCTGCTGGGCAAGTAATTCATCACAAATCACCCTAAAGCAATGCGGATCAGATTTCTCGGCCAGATGCGCGACGTCAACGCCGGCGGGAGGCCTGTGAACAAATCGCAAGGCGGCGAGCATGTTGGGCAGCGGATGATCAAGCCCGAGTGCTTGCTGCAACATGCTTGCTGAGGCAGGCTCCGGCCAATCGAGTCGATCAAGCGACTGAGTGATGGCGCGAGCTAAAGCCCATTGACTGAGGCCAGCGGTACTGGGATAGACCGGCGTGAGATGCTTTTCAAGTGGCGCACCAAATCCTTTGATCAAGCGCACATGGGGATGAGGCATGTCTAAACCCAAAACGCCGCGCTTGACTTCGCCTTGTACACGCATGTGCCTGCCAGGCTGCCACTGCGCTAGTTGCGAGGGGTAGACCTTAAAAAAGGTAAGGCCAAGCGATACGCCTGATGCATCGGCCCCCACCACACGACAAGTTTGCTTGCCACGACTTGGTGGCTGCACCGAAATGATCTTGAGATCACACTGAAGGATCTGGCCATCGTAGACATTTTTCAGCGGCGTTAGTCTTGTCCAGTCCTCATAGCGCAGCGGCCAATGAAGCGCAAAGTCAACATCACTGACTAGTCCAAGGAGCTTAAAGCGCCGATCGCTTTCATCAGCGGTCGTCGATTGCAATGCCATGCCAGTGGGGTCGTCGAGCGCCGAAGTGCAAACTAGCGAACCATGATCGCCTCAACCTCGAATGAGGCACCTCGGGGTAAGGCTGAAACCTGAATCGTTGAACGGGCTGGATAGGGCGCCTCGAAAAAACTTTGCATGGTCTGATTCACAACGGCAAAGTCCTGCAAATCGGTGAGAAAAAGCGTGAGCTTGACGCAGTTATCAAGACGACCGCCCGCTGCCTCGCAAACCGCTTTGAGATTGGTAAAGGCCTGCTTGGCCTGTGCCTCAATCCCGCCCTCGACCAATTGTCCGCTTTGCGGGTCGAGTGGAATCTGGCCGGAAAGAAAAACCATGCGGTCAACGGCGATAGCCTGCGAATAGGGACCAATAGCAGCTGGAGCATGGGGTGTTTGGATAGTCTCTCGCGACATAAAAAACCTCTTTCGATGGGCTTAGGGCGGGTAGGCTCAAATGCAAGGCATTTGAAACCGAAGATGGGACAATGCTAGCCCAATTCGCGCGCCCAACCGCCATGCACCCTTCAAAACATCCCCCCATCCGTATACGCGGTGCAAGACAGAACAACCTTAAGAACCTTGATCTCGACATACCGACTGGTGAGCTCGTTGTGGTGACCGGGGTATCGGGTTCGGGCAAATCCTCGTTGGTGTTCGACACCTTGTATGCAGAGGGCCAGCGCCGCTACGTCGAAACCTTCTCAGCCTACGCCCGGCAGTTTCTCGATCGTATGGATCGTCCCCAAGTCGACCGCATCGATGGCGTGCCACCGGCCATCGCGATTGACCAAACTAATCCAGTCAGAACCTCGCGATCGACGGTGGGGACGATGACCGAGATCAATGATCATTTGAAGCTCTTGTGGGCACGCTTTGCGCAAGCGCATTGCCCACAGGGTCACGGTCCCGTCAAGGCTGCCCATGCCGCAAGTGTTTGCGAAGAACTGGTGGCCAAAGCCCAAGACGCAGCGGACCCTCGCTTGCTGCTTTGCTTTCCCATTGCCATTCCCGAAGCCTTCAGTCAGCAAGAGGTCGAAGCGATGCTTCTCGCGCAAGGCTACACAAGAACCCAAGGTGAAGCCTACGATGCCCGAGGACGTCGCTTCGTCGACGTAGTCCAGGACCGATTTCGGGCCTCTCAGGTCGATGCCGGTCGACTCCGTGAAGCTGTTGAAGCCTGTTTGGCCAGGCCTGAGGGACGTTTGATTGTCCATGCGCTCACGAGCGAGGATGCATCACAGACCTGGCACTGGAGCAGCAAGCAGCGATGCGCAACTTGTGATCATGGTTTCGCCACCGTAACGCCAAGCCATTTCTCGTTTAATTCGCCAATCGGCGCCTGCGAGACCTGCCGCGGCTTTGGTCGCGTCATCGGAATCGACTGGGGTCTGGTCATCCCTGATGAGAGCAAGACCCTTGCTCAAGGCGCTATTAAGCCCTGGCAAACCGAAAGCTTCAAGGAGTGCCAGAGCGATCTCATGAAATTCGCACCACTTCAGGCCATTGACATTCACCGCCCCTGGCGCGACTTGAGCGAGTCGGCGAGGCTATGGGTGTTGGACGGTGATCCGCAATGGCGCGGCGACTGGAAGCGCCAATGGTATGGTGCCAAGCGCTTTTTTGAGTGGCTTGAGAGCAAAGCCTACAAAATGCATGTCAGAGTGCTGCTCTCGCGCTACAGGGCCTACACCCCATGCGCAGCCTGCTCAGGGACCCGACTTAAAGCCGAGGCAGGCTATTGGAAAGTGGCTGGCAAAGGCTTGCATCAGGTCATGCTCGAACCCATCGCGCAGCTTCGCGCCTGGTTTGACAGCCTCAGGCAGCAGCTGCCAAGCGATGAAGCCGCCGCCCAATTGCTGTTGGAAATTCGCACAAGGCTTGGGTTTTTGTGTGACGTTGGCCTGGGTTATCTCACGCTTGATCGGCAATCGCGAACTTTGTCGGGCGGTGAAGTGCAACGGATCAATCTGACCACCGCGCTCGGCACATCGCTCGTCAACACGCTTTTTGTGCTCGATGAACCCTCAATCGGTCTGCATCCGCGCGACATGGATCGGATCATCGGGGTGATGCACAGGCTACGCGACGCTGGCAACTCCTTAGTGGTTGTTGAACACGACCCAGCTGTGATGTGGGCCGCTGACCGCCTACTCGACATCGGGCCTGGACCTGGTGAGCGTGGTGGCGAGATACTGTTTTGGGGAAGGCCAGATGACTTGCATCAGTCAACAAGCCTCACTGCCGACTACCTGCTCGGCCGTCGCCAACTCGCCCAAGGACCAGGCTCGCTGCGTGAGGTGAGCGAAAAGACGCCCAAACTCATCATCGAAGGTGCGCGGGAGAACAATCTTAAAAACATATCAGTCAACCTGCCTTTGCAACGACTGGTATGTCTCACCGGTGTGTCGGGCTCGGGCAAATCGACCCTGATGCAAGGCGTCTTACTACCTGCCCTCTTGAAAGCCAAAGGCAAGGCAAGCGAGGCCCCAGGCGATCATGACCGCGTGCTTGGCGAAGACTGGATCGACGATGTCGTGCACGTCGATCAGTCCCCGATTGGCAAGACAGCGCGCTCCAACCCTGTGAGTTATGTGGGTGCATTTGATGGCGTCCGCAAACGTTTCGCAGCGCTTCAGCTTTCGCGTGAACGCGCATACACCACAGGCACTTTTAGCTTTAATAGCGGCAACGGTCGCTGTCCGACATGCTCCGGAAGCGGCTTTGAACACATCGAAATGCAGTTCTTGTCCGATGTGTACTTACGCTGCCCCGATTGCGACGGCAGACGCTTTCGTGCCGAGGTGCTCGAGGTCAAAGAGCGTGGGCAAAGTGTGGCCGATGTACTCGACATGACGGTTGCTGAGGCATTGGCTTTTTACGAACGTGACCCGGAGATTCGAACGCGCTTGCAACCCTTGGTGGATGTGGGACTTGAGTACCTTCGACTGGGCCAGCCGGTTCCAAGCCTCTCAGGCGGCGAGGCACAGCGCTTAAAACTAGCCGGCTTTCTGGCACAAGCTGCTGCCGATGCGCGCAGCCCACGTCGCATGTTGCAAGCGGGCCGCCGCGCGGGCAGCTTGTTTTTGTTTGACGAGCCCACAACAGGGCTTCATTTCGACGATATCCGAAAGCTACTCAAAGCCTTCAGGCAATTGCTTGATGCCGGGCATTCACTATTAGTGATCGAACACAATCTTGATGTGATCGCAGCGAGCGATTGGGTGATCGATTTAGGACCTGAGGCCGGGGATGCTGGCGGCCATATCGTCGCCTGTGCCACCCCCGAAGAACTGCAAAGGCTTCCGCAATCGCATACGGGACAGGCCCTGGCAAGTTACCGAAGACTTCATGAACCTCAACCGCTTGCATCCCCAGCCTTTGTACACAGCGATGGCCCAACGCAGGCAGACGACTTGGCCGAGCGCAGCATTCGCTCTCAGGCCAACGATGCCATCGTGGTTCACCATGCTCGCGAACATAATTTAAAGCAGTTAGATGTTCAGATCCCACGAAATCAAATGACGGTCATTACCGGTCCTTCGGGATCAGGCAAGTCGAGCCTTGCTTTTGATGTGATTTTTGGCGAAGGTCAACGCCGCTATTTGGAGTCGTTGAATGCCTATGCTCGGCAGTTTGTGCAGCCTGCGTCCAAGCCCGATGTCGAAGGCCTCTACGGCATACCACCAACCGTTGCGATCGAACAACGCAGCAGCCGCGGCGGGCAAAAAAGCACAGTGGCCACACTGACCGAGGTGTACCACTTTTTACGCCTTATGTGGATGCGCCTGGGAACGGCGCACTGCCCTGACTGTCAAATCGCTGTCGAGCCGCAAACTTTTGATCAATTGGCCGCACGTTTGATGCGTGACTACAAAGGACGGTGGATTGGTCTTTTTGCACCACTTGTAAGCGCACGCAAAGGCCTCTATAAAGATCTTGCCCGTTGGGCGCTGGATAAAGGCTATAGCCATTTCAGGGTGGACGGCCACATCGTTCCATTACAACCGTTCCCGACATTAGACCGATATCAAGAACATAGCATTGAACTGGCTGTGTCGAGCTTGCGAATCCACAGCAACAATGAACAGGCCCTACGAGATGCACTGCAAACCTGCCTAGAACTTGGCAAGGGCACGGTTTTGGTATTGGAGGACTTACAAGCCGTCATAGGCCCTGATTTCTTGGATCAATCGGCCAGTGATATCGACGCGGCCTTTGCGAGTCGATCAAGCCGATTGTTTTCAACCCGTCGCGCTTGCGCACAATGCGGTCTGAGTCTTCCTGAGCCCGATCCCAGGCTCTTCTCTTTCAACTCAAAACTCGGTGCTTGCCAGGCATGTCAAGGCACTGGTCTGCACCTGAGCGAGGCCATTCGCAGACAATTGGGCGAACAACAGCAGTTTGGCGCACAAAGCGAAGAAACCCTCAGCCGTAGTGAATCGCTGATCGATCAACTCGAAGACCCAAGCCAATGCTTAAGCTGCGAAGGCGAACGACTCAATCCGATCGCTCGATCGGTTCGTCTGAGCGGCAGAAGCCTTGGTCAATTAAGCAGCTTATCGGTAAGTGCTGCCCGCAGCTGGTTTGCTCAACTCGAGCTAGATGCAAGAGCGCGCAGCATCGCGAGCGATGTCTTGACCGAAGTTCATGCCAGACTTGAGTTTTTAGAACGGGTCGGCCTGGGGTACCTGCACTTGAATCGGTCAGCACCTACTTTATCAGGCGGCGAAGCGCAGCGCATCAGGCTGGCGGCACAACTTGGCTCGAATCTCCAAGGTGTTTGCTATGTACTCGACGAGCCCACGATAGGACTCCATCCGCGCGACAACAAAATCCTTGTCGATACCTTGCAAGCCCTGCGCGACCGCGGCAACACCTTGCTTGTGGTGGAACACGATGAAGAAACGATTCGTCGTGCTGACCATTTGATCGATATAGGTCCTGGAGCAGGTCGATGGGGCGGCCAATTGATGGCAAGCGGCAGCCCAAACGAAGTGCTAAAACATGAATCGAGCCTCACGGCAAAATTTTTGCGTCAACCCCTTCTACATCCCATGCAGCCAAGGCGAGCAATACCCGCCACGCATCCATGTATTGAGATGTCAAAAGTAAGTTTGCACAATCTCCATAACGTCGAAGCCCGCATACCATTGGGCAGACTTACAGTGATTACCGGTGTTTCGGGATCTGGAAAATCAACTCTAGCTCGCGACATACTCTTAAAACATGCACAACAACATGTGCAGCAACGCGCCAAAGGCGATGCCAGTTCGGACGCCCGACACCTTAGGCTGAAAGGCATCGAGGCGATCGATCGAGTTCTTGAAGTCGATCAAACACCGATCGGCAAGACGCCGCGATCTTGCCCTGCGACATACGTGGGATTTTGGGATGCGATCAGAAAGCTCTTTGCAGACACCCAAGAAGCTCGAATCCGCGGTTGGGATGCAAGTCGTTTTTCGTTTAACACCGGCGCAGGCCGATGCAAGCTCTGTGAAGGTCAGGGCATGCAAACCATCGAGATGAACTTTCTGCCCAATGTGAAGATGTTGTGCGAGGGCTGCAAAGGCGCACGTTTTAATCCCGCAACCCTCGAAGTGCGCTGGCAAGGCTTCTCGATCGGTGATGTGCTTGCTGCTTCGGTCGACGACGCTCTTGAACGCTTTGAAGCCCATCCATCAATTCATCGTGCGCTCCGCCTGCTGCAAGACGTTGGCCTTGGTTACCTCAGCCTCGGTCAGCCAAGTCCGAGCCTATCGGGCGGCGAAGCACAACGTATCAAACTTGTTACCGAACTGGCCAAGGCAAAGGGCAATGAGGGGCCAAAGACCCTTTATGTGCTGGATGAGCCGACGGTTGGCCTGCACATGGCTGACGTTGAAAAATTGATTCGTGTCTTTCACCGATTAGTCGATGCCGGCCATAGCCTGGTTGTCGTGGAACACGACATGGACATTTGGGCTGAGGCCGACTGGATCATCGATCTTGGGCCCGAAGGTGGTGATCGTGGCGGTGAAGTCACCATACAAGCCCCTCCGGAAGAACTGGCGAAGCACAACGGGCATACTGGGCGTTTGCTCGGGGCATTTCTAAAAGAGCGCGTGTCCCTGATCAACAACGTCGACGATCATCCGCGGCAAGGATCAACAACGGGAAGCATCAACAGCGTCAATGATCAACAGCGCGTATGATCATTCATCATGAGTGAGCAAGCAATGAATCTTCAAGACTGCATCGACGATTTGGCCACGCTGGTCGCCTTTGACACAACAAGCCATCGATCCAATATGCCGCTTATCGATTGGGCTGCCAATCGGCTTGAGGCCATTGGGTTTCGAGTTATGGTTCAAAAGGCACCCGATGAAGACAAAGCTAATCTTTTCGCAAGCATCGGCCCGCAAGACCAAGGCGGTTTGATGCTATCGGCCCACTCCGATGTCGTGCCCGTTGCAGGGCAACAATGGCAAAGCGACCCCTTTAAGCTTCATCAGGCTGATGATCGTCTTTATGGGCGTGGCTCGGCAGATATGAAAGGCTTTATTGCCTGTATGCTTCAGGCAGCGCCACGCTTTGCCTCAGCACAGCTCAAGGCGCCAGTCCATTTTGCGCTTTCGTATAACGAAGAGACCAATATGGGCGGCATGAAGCAACTGGCTGCTGCACTGCGCGAAGGCAGCCACCCGCCGCGAGCCTGTGTGATCGGTGAGCCCACAAGCATGCAAGTGGTTGTTGCCAACAAGGGAGCTGCCATCTACCGATTTAAGGTTCGTGGCTTTGAGGTGCACTCTTCGCTTCGAGATGAAGGCGTTAGTGCTGTTGAAGCAGCGGCTCAAATCATCGTGCGTTCTCAAGCGCTTCAGGAGCGGATGCGCCAAGACCTGCGGCATGATGGATTCGACTTTCCGTTTTCAAGCATCCATGTTGGTCGGATCGCTGGCGGAACCGCGCACAACATCACGGCTAAAGACTGCGAATTCATGCTGGAAATTCGAGCACTGCCAGGTCGTGCAGCGGCACCCTTTATCGCTGAACTTAAGCAATGGTGCGAGCAAACGCTCTTACCCTCCATGCGTTCGATCGCTGCGGTCAGCGATGTGGACATTGAGGAGATCACCGACAGCCCGAGCCTCGATGAGCAAGGCAACGCCCGTCTCGCCAAGGCGATGATGCCTTTATGCGCCTGTCATAGCCCGGGCCGTGTCAGCTTTGGCACCGAGGGCGGGATTTTGCAAAACGCCGGTATTCCTACGATCATCTGCGGACCAGGGCAAATCAGCGTTGCCCACCAGGCAGACGAGTTTGTTGAGATCAAGCAACTCAAGCTGTGCCTTGATTATCTCGAGCAGTTAAAGGTGCAGCTCGAACGCGATCCTTATTGTTTTTTCTAGACCCTTATGTTTTTATTGATTGGGCTGACGCTTGTGCTGTGCACGGCGCTTGTGCTGATTTGGCCTTTACTGCGGAAAAAGATACCGGTTGATCAGGGGCCTAGCGACGAGGCGATCGCTGCAGTCTTTAAAGAGCGCCGTCGGCAGATTCAACGCGATCTGCAAGCGGGCTTGATTCAAGCGAACGAAGCGCAAAGCGCCGAGGAAGCACTCACGCAAGAACTCGCAGATCGTCTGGAGTCTTCGACCGTACAGTCGCCGCGGCGACCCTGGCTTGCTGCCTTTCTCGCACTCAGCCTGCCCGTGATGGGGCTTTCTATTTACTTCATCAAGGGAAGCCCTGAACTAGCGCTTCCCGGTGCAGGCTCGGCGATGCAAAGCCCTGCTGGCATGCGTTCGCTTGAGGAAATTGCCAAAGACGACAGCGCCTATCGCGCCCAGGTTGCGCAGTGGCAGCGGGACCTTCAAGCAAAGCCAGACGACATCAACACATGGCTCAGTCTTGCACTCTTGCAAAAGGCTGCGGGCAATTACAGTGAATCGACACAGAGTTTTACTGAGGCTCTCAAGCGTGGCGCTGATCAGGACGGTCGTAGTCTTGCAGAGTTTGCTGAGACCATCGCCTTAGGGCGAGGCAAGCGTTTTGAAGGTGAGCCCTACGACATCCTCAAGCGGGCGATGAGCTTGGAGCCTAACGACTCTAAGGTCGTTTCACTGATGGCTGCCGCCCACTTTCAAGCCGGCGAGAAAGCCCAGGCCCGAGGCTTACTCGAGCAACTCCTGGCAGCCCTTCCAAAGGAATCGGCCCAAGCCGATCAACTCAGAGGTTTGATCGAAAGCCTGCCGCGCGACGGCGAGGCAGCAAGCATACGGGTCACGCTGTCGATTACGTCTGCGATGCTTACGGACCTCTCCCCCAAAGCAGTCTTATACGTGAGCGCGCGTGCAGCGCAGGGCCCTCGTATGCCGATTGCCGTATGGCGGGCAAACATGGCTGACATCCGGTTCATCGAGCAAGGCAGCGCGATCGGTGGGGGCGGAGCAACAGCAAAGCCTGAGGTAAAAGTTAAAGACGCTGCTGGATCCAAAACCATAGCGATCACGTTGTCAAAAGCACAACAACTCGACGCGTCGAGACCGCTTCGGGGTGAGCTTTTGGTTGAGGCGCATATCTCTCAATCGGGGCTTGCAGGGCGACAAGCCGGTGATCCGATCGCTCAAGCCAAGTCGCTCACACTCGAGGGGACGCAAGATGAGGTCGCCTTGCGCCTTGACATTAGCGATCGCTACAAGCCGTGAGCGCTGAAAGCTTCGCCTTAAAGGCTTCGCGCATCTTCCTCTCAAGGGGCCGGCGCAGACTGATCAACAACCTAAGCTTTCGGATAGAGCCCGGGCAGTGGCTTGCGCTCCATGGGCCAAACGGATCAGGCAAGTCGACCCTTTTACGTGCTCTTTGCGGCTTACGTAGCTTTGACCAGGAACCTGAGCTGAGCTTTAATGGCCAAGCAATCGACAGTCTTGCCCGCTGCTCGGGCATTCGATTGATTTTTCAGGGTCATGCACAAGGCTGGAAAGATGGCCTGAGCGCCTTTGAGAACCTGCGCTGGCAGCTAAGCCTCGATCAATATGGCACAGCGCCCACCGGGGACCAAGCGCTTGAAGCGGCTCTGGAGCGTTGTGGTATCGGCCAACAGCGGCATCTGCCCTTTGCGGTTTTATCGGCAGGACAGCGAAGGCGCTTGGCGATGAGCCGGTTGGTGTTGAGCTTACAAGGCGCCGGGCATCAACAACGTTTATGCTGGTTACTCGATGAACCGAGCACGGCCTTGGATGATCAAGGGCAAGCCCTAATGGGGAGTCTACTCACACAGCTGTTGCATCAGGGCGGCTTTGCAATCATCGCCACACACGGAGCTATTCCAAACGCGCCGACAGCGGCTGTCCTGCAACTGAGTGCTTAAGGCGGCGACGAAGTCTCATGTTTCTTGCCAGTCTCCAACGCGACTTACGGCTTTTGCTTCGACAAGCGAGCGAAGCCTGGCTCGTCTTGGTGTTTTTTCTGCTGATCGCAAGCCTTTTTCCGCTCGCCATGCAACCCGAGCCGAAAACCTTGCTGGCGATTGGGCCGGGTGTAAGTTGGGTGTCGGCGCTGCTGTCAGTCTTGTTATCGATGCCTAGGATGTTCGCAGCCGACGCCCAGGACGGCAGCCTTGAGCAAATGCTCTTGCAGTCGGAAGCCTGGATGAGCATTTTGCTTGGCAAACTCGTCGCTCACTGGCTAGCAAGCGGCCTCCCTTTAAGCCTGGTCGCGCCATTGATTGGACTTCAGTACGGTCTTGATCTCAACACAATCGCCGTCTTGCTCGCTGGCTTGTTGCTTGGTACCCCCATCCTCACGCTCATCGGCGCGATCGCCGCGGCATTGAACTTATCGGCACGCGGCGGCGGTGCCCTGCTAGCACTGCTGATGCTCCCACTTTGCATACCGGTACTGGTCTTCGGGGCAGGTGCGGTGGAAGCGCAAGGTGCTGGCTTGGGGGCTGAGGCGCATCTGTCACTGTTAGCGGCAGGCTTGATCCTTGCAGCAATCCTAGCACCATGGGCTTGCAGCAAAGCGATTAAAATTGCGATGGACTGATCTGAGCAGGAAAACCGTGAATGGGAGCGAATCGATTGGGGCGAGATGAAGGCTATTGAAAACGGTTCGTGGTGGTCGCAATACGCGGCACCTGCGCGTTTCTACCCGCTCGCAGGTCATCTAGTGACGCCCTTGTTTTTCATGGCAGCCGTGCTGGCCTCGATCGGCCTTTACATCGGCTTTATCGTTGCTCCGACCGACTGGCAACAAGGTGAGTCGTATCGCATCATTTTCATTCATGTTCCTGCGGCATGGATGTCCATGATTATTTATTTGGCGATGGCCTTTTGGGGCGTTTTAGGGCTCGTTCTTAAAACACGGCTCTCGGCAATGATGCTGCAAGCATTAGCACCCACCGGCGCCTGGATGACTTTTGTTGCCCTCTGGACAGGCGCTTTCTGGGGTAAACCAACTTGGGGAACCTATTGGGTTTGGGACGCAAGAATTACCTCGGAATTGATTCTTCTCTTTCTCTACTTTGGGGTTATCGGGTTGCGTGCATCGATCGATGACGATCGCAAAGCGGATAAGGCTTGTGCGCTGATGTCGATCGTCGGTGCGGTGAATGTGCCCATCATTTACTTCTCGGTAAAGTGGTGGAACACCCTTCATCAGGGAGCAAGCGTTTCCTTGACCGCAGCGCCCAAAATGGCGCAAACCATGCTTACAGCCATGTTGATCATGACCGCTGCGGCCTGGGCCTACAGCATCGCGGCAAGTCTGGTCAGGGTTCGTAGCCTCATTATCAAGCGTGAACCTCGAAGCAGTTGGGATAAGTCACTCAAGAACCAAGCAGAAGCCTCCAGCGCAGGCGTCCCCAGGTAATCGAAGGAGCACAAGCTTGAAAGATCACAGCTTTTATATCCTGATGTCATATGGGGTGTTTGCAGGGGTCGTACTTATCGAGTTATATGCATTGCTTAGACAGCGAAAGCGTGTTCTCGAAGAGGCAGAGCGTATGGAAGAAGGCATCGATTCAACGCCCGAGGGGCGTTCTGACTTATCGCAGCGTGAGCCATCATGAGTCCGCGCCAAAAGCGGCTCGTTATGGTCGCAGCTTTGATCACAGCCCTGGTTGTCGCCACGGCCTTGGTGCTTAACGCTTTTCGCAGCAATCTTGTCTTCTTTTTTACGCCGACTCAGGTCGCCAACGGTGAGGCACCCCAGGGAAAGAGCTTTCGAATTGGCGGGTTGGTTGTGCCCGGCTCCCTACAACGCGAGACCGATGGCCTGAAGATGCAATTTGCCGTCACTGACCAGGCTAAAACAGTGCAAGTTCACTTCCAGGGCATCCTCCCCGATCTGTTTAAAGAAGGCGCAGGTGTGGTCGCGCAAGGCATGATGCAAGCAGACGGCCGGTTTCTGGCGAAGGAAGTACTCGCAAAACACGATGAAAATTACATGCCACCCGAAGCCGCTGAGGCTTTGAAAAAAGCGGGCCACCCCGTGGGCGCGCCCGAGCAATTCCAGAAGGCACCGACAAAGCCATGACTTCAGAACTTGGTCACCTAGCACTTGCACTCGCCATGCTCTGTGGCATCTGCCTTGCCATTTTCCCAAGTCTTGGCGTTTGGCGCAGGGACGCTCGTTTGATGGGCATGGCCTCTCCTGCGGCTTATTGGCAGCTTTTATTAGTGTTGCTTGCCTTCGTGTGCCTCGTGGAAAACTTTATTAGTCACGACTTTAGCAATCAACTGGTTGCTAATCACTCGAATCGCGACCTCCCCTTTTGGTATCGGGTTGCGGCAAGCTGGGGCTCCCACGAAGGGTCGATGCTCTTGTGGATCTTGATGCTTGCAGCATGGACGGCAGCGTTGGCAGCCCTATCGGGCAATTTGCCGCAAGCGATGCGAGCAAGGGTTTTAGCCGTTCTTGGCGCTGTGAGTATTGGCTTTTACTTGTTTGCCCTCATCACCTCAAACCCCTTTGATCGGGTTGTTCCGGCACCAATAAACGGACGCGATCTCAATCCGCTCTTACAAGACCCTGGCATGGTCTTTCACCCGCCCTTGCTTTACATGGGCTACGTGGGCTTTGCTGTTGCCTTCGCCTTTGCTATCGCCGGACTTATTGAGGGCCGATTTGACAGCGCCTGGGCACGCTGGGTCAGACCATGGACCAATGTTGCGTGGGCTTTCTTATCGTTGGGCATTTGCTTGGGCTCTTTTTGGGCTTATTACGAACTCGGTTGGGGCGGTTGGTGGTTTTGGGATCCGGTTGAAAACGCCTCCTTCATGCCATGGCTGACGGGCACTGCGCTGATTCATTCACTGGCCGTGACGGAAAAACGGGGGAATTTTCGAAGCTGGACTGTACTGCTTGCGATCATGAGTTTTAGCCTGAGTCTGTTGGGAACCTTCCTGGTTCGCTCTGGGGTGTTGACCTCGGTCCATGCCTTTGCTACCGATCCCACGCGAGGTGTGTTCATCCTGATTTTTCTTTGTATGGTGATCGGTGGCTCATTAAGCCTTTACGCCGCACGCGCCCACAAAGTTCACGCAAGTCAAGCCTACAGCGCGATGTCGCGCGAGTCGATGCTACTTGCCAACAACATCGTGATGGTGGTGGCGATGCTTGCTGTCTTACTCGGCACCCTTTATCCACTGATTCTCGATAGCTTGGATATGGGCAAAATTTCGGTGGGACCGCCCTACTTCGATGCGGTGTTTTTACCGCTGATGCTGCCCGCGCTCTTTTTGATGGCCGTCGGACCGCTTGCCCGCTGGCGTGATGCGCCGGTGCTACCCCTCGTTCAGCGCATGCGATGGGCTTTTGCAGCGAGTCTCGTGATCGGGCTTTTGCTGCCTTTAACCGCAGATAGCAGCTATAAGCCCATGACTGCGCTGGGTCTTGTGATGGCGCTCTGGGTCGCTGGCGGCGTCGGCTTGGCGACCCTTGAAAACATGAAGGCTCCGTCGGGGGGTATCGATGTGTCTCGGCTTGCGCTTCAGCCAGGTTCATGGTGGGGGATGCAACTCGCCCATCTTGGCGTGGCTGCCTTTGTACTTGGCGTCACCCTGGTCAACAGCTATGAGATCGAAATCGAAAAAAAGCTCTCACCCGGCGATGTACTGACTATTGATGATCGCTTAAGCCTGCGCTACGCCGAGACTAGCGGCAGGCAAGGTCCCAACTATGAAGCGATTCAAGTCCGCTTTGAATTGCTCCGAGACAATCAGGTCATCGGCGAACTCCGACCTGAAAAGCGCCGCTACAAAGCATCAAGCATGGTGATGACCGAAGCCGGCATCAAGCGAAGTTTGCTTGGCGATTTATACATCTCACTCGGTGAGGCTGTCGATGGTGGATGGGTCACTCGCGTACAAAAAAAACCCGCCGTCAATTGGATCTGGTTGGGTGTTTTGATGATGGGTCTGGGCGGGTTCTGGGCTGCTGCCGATGCTCGGTACCGAAGACGGCGCGTGCCTTCCCCAAACACCGCTGCAATGGATGTCACGAGTCGATCGGGTAAGGTTTCGGGATGAACCGATGGATCAGAGCAGGATTACCGCTTGCGCTCTTTTTGGTGATTGCTTGGTTCTTGCTCAAAAGTTTAGACCGAAACCCGCGTGACATACCTTCGCCTCTGATCAATAAGGCCGCACCTAGCGAGGTTCTCGAAGGACTGGATGTGCTCGATATGCAATCCCAAGCACTGCGGGTCAAGGATCTTAAGGGGCAGGTCTGGCTTCTCAACGTTTGGGGCTCCTGGTGCAGTGGCTGCCAGGTCGAACATCCGCTTCTTAATCGACTGGCCGCGGAAGGACTGCTGCCAATCGTAGGACTCGCATGGAAGGATTCACCTGCCCAGTCGCGAGACTGGCTTTCAAGATTGGGTAATCCTTATGCGACGGTGCTGATGGACTTACAAGGCAAAGCTGCCATTGAATGGGGGGTTTACGGCGCCCCAGAAACCTTTTTGATTGATAAGGACAATACCGTCAGATTCAAGCATGTAGGCCCATTAACCGCAGATATCATCGACAAGCAATTGCGTCCCATGATTGAGCAGTTAAAGCCTTAAGCATGGAAGTGACAAGCTGATGAGCCAGGCCCAACCCAATCAACTACCCCCTGTTACCCTCGATGAGGCTCAGCAGCAGCGCTTGCGAAAACTTTATACCGAGATCCGCTGCCTTGTCTGCCAAAACCAAAGCCTTGCGGACTCAGCCGCCGATCTGGCGGTTGATCTTCGTCATGAAGTACAGAGTCAAATTGCAAAGGGCTCAAGCGACGAACAAATTAAGCACTGGCTCGTCCAACGTTATGGCGACTTCGTCCTCTACAAGCCCCAAATGCAGGCGAGCACTGCCATTTTGTGGGCAGGGCCATTTGTCAGCCTGGCAATAGGAGGTTTAATTTGGAGGACCGTGCAAAGGCGCCGTTCCATAGCCCCTTCACGAACTAGTCCTGGACGCGAAGACCAAATGCAGCGAGCCAGGCAATTACTTCTTGCTGACGATGACGAGAAAGGTCGATGAATCATGCGCTCAATTAAGTCACAGGCCCTTCAATCCGCAAAGCCAAACCGTCGGCGTTACCTCGCAGCATCGGTGGGGGCGCTCGGCTCGGTATTGGGACTCACTGGATGCGCTAGCCCTCAGCTTGCCCTTGAGTGGAGCGACGATGCAGTCAAACCAGCACCTGCAAGCAAAATCATGGTGCTCGCCCAACACCCCGATGCGGTCATCGCGCGCGTGAGCGAGGATTTAATGAGCGAAGCCATTGGGAAATCGGGGGTTGCAGCCGTCGCTGGATGGCGACTATTACCCGATCGTAGCGGCCCACCCGATGAGCAAACCCTCCAGCTTGCAGTGGTTCAAGCCAAGGCAAGTCATGTTCTATTACTCCAGGCGATGCCCCCCCAACAAAGCCGACAACTTGCGCCAATCAGTCATGCGGGACTCGGCTATTGGGGGCCCTACCGTCGCTGGTATGGTGGCACCGTTTGGACCCAAGTCCCTGTAACCACGATCACTACATCAGCCAGTCTTTATGAAGCGAGCACGAAGCGGATGTTGTGGGGAGCGAGTCATCGAAGCAGTCAAGCCTACGGTTTGCGTCCCGAGCTCGAAGAAATGGTCAGCGCATTTTTACTGGGTCTGCAAAGCCGTCAATGGTTACCAGGGGCTCGTTAGCAGCACGCGAACCGCTCGGTGTTGGTCCGAGAAGCGCGGCCTAGACAACATCAGTTCGATGTTGGTCCGAGGAGCCCGTTAATAGGTGCTGGACCCTACTTAGTTAAGTACGGTTGCGCCTGTTTTGCTTTGAACCAGATCAGCAGAGACGCCTTGCGCACATTCGATCAGCTTTAGACCATGCGACGTCACATCGATAACCGCTAAATCGGTGATGATGCGATTCACAACGCCCAATCCGGTAAGAGGCAGTGAACATTGTTCGAGAATCTTTAAGTCTTCCCCGCCATCCTTGCGCTTGGCGGTGTGCTCCATCAAAACAAGCACTCGGCCGACCCCGGCCACAAGGTCCATTGCGCCACCCATACCCTTGACCATTTTCCCGGGGATCATCCAGTTGGCAAGATCGCCCCCGGCACTGACTTGCATGGCCCCAAGGATGGCAAGATTGATTTTTCCGCCACGAATCATGGCAAAGGAGTCGGCTGAGGAAAAAATGGCAGAGCCTGCCAAGGTCGTCACCGTCTGTTTGCCCGCGTTTATCATGTCGGGGTCGACTTCGCTGTCGCGGGGAAAGGGTCCAATCCCTAAAAGTCCATTCTCACTTTGAAGCCAGACCTCCATACCCTCCGGAACATGGTTAGCAACAAGGGTTGGTAAACCAATACCCAAATTGACATAAAACCCATCTTGAAGTTCCTGCGCTGCGCGCGCAGCCATTTCATCGCGTGTCCAGGCCATGCTTGCCTCCCTGTGCTGATTAGTCCGGACGAGTGGTCCGTTGCTCGATGCGTCTTTCGGGGGATTTGTTAACAACAATCCGGTGCACAAAAATGCCCGGCAAGTGGATTTGATCGGGATCAAGCTCCCCTTTTTCGACTAAATGCTCAACTTCGACCACGGTGATACGTCCCGCCATCGCGACATTCGGATTGAAGTTTCGCGCCGTTCGCCGAAAGATAAGATTTCCGGCACGGTCGGCGGTATGAGCCTTAACCAATGCGAGATCAGGCACGAGCGATCGCTCGAGCACATAGTCCTGCCCGTCAAACTGCTTGATTTCTTTGCCCTCGGCAACCAGCGTGCCTACGCCTGTACGGGTATAAAAACCAGGTATACCGGCACCACCTGCGCGCAGCTTCTCGGCCAAAGTACCCTGAGGCGTAAATTCGAGTTCGAGCTCCCCGGCAAGGTATTGCCGCTCAAACTCCTTATTTTCACCCACATAACTGGCAATCATCTTTCGGATTTGTCGCGTGGCGAGCAATTGTCCCAGGCCGAATCCATCGACCCCAGCATTATTCGAAATCGCCGTCAGTTCGCGAACACCGAGATCTCGAATCGCAGCGATAAGCGCCTCCGGAATGCCGCAAAGGCCAAATCCTCCAACCGCAATCATTTGCCCGTGCCGCGCGATATCTTCAAGCGCTGCTTTGGCGTCGGGATAGAGCTTATTCATGAAAAAC
>VGHV01000003.1 GCA_016868095.1 Betaproteobacteria bacterium | reverse complement strand
TCGGAGACACTCATGATAAAGAAAACCGAAAGACTTGCGGCTCATGTTGCCTATGACAGCCAGCGACTTTCAAAGACGGGTTTTGATGCTCGCAGGCAGCTGTTACGCTGAATGCCTGGAGCGCTTGGGATGGCTATGGCCGCACCGCTCCAAATGGCTCATGCTCAGGCCTATCCGTCGAAGCCCATCCGCTTTGTGGTTCCCTTACCCGCTGGCGGCGGGGTTGATTTGGTGGCGAGGACGATCGGCGAGAAGCTCTCGAGCCGTCTTGGTCAGTCGATTGTTATTGAAAATCGTCCGGGAGCGGGCACCGCCATTGGCACCGAAATCGTAGTCAAAAGCCCCGCCGATGGTTACACCTGGCTGGTCAGTCCGGTTGGTGGGCATGGTGTTCTACATGCGATGAAGGCCAAGCTTCCTTTTGATGTGCGTAAAGATCTCAGTCCTGCGGGCCGGATTGCTTATGGAACGATTGCGCTTATCGTACCTGCATCGTCAAAAGCCAAAACGGTACAAGATCTTGTGGCGATGGCCAAGGCAAGCCCAGGTAAGATGACCTATGCCTCCTCGGGCACGGGTGCTTTGATTCATTTGACCGGCGAGATGTTTAAACTCGCCGCCCAGGTCGATATGGCACACGTTCCATATAAAGGAACGATCCAAATTATTCCAGATGTGATCGACGGGCGAGTCGATATGGCGCTCGATAGCCTCCCTGCCTACTTACCGCATCTTAAAGCGGGGCGTGTGAGAGCTCTTGCGGTTGCCTCAAGGCAACGATCGCAGCTCTTGCCCGATCAGCCAACCATGGCCGAAGTGGGACTGCCTTCGGTTGTTTCATTTACCGATTACGGCATGTTTGCACCGGCTGGCACGCCACCTGATTACATCAACCTCATGAACCGAGAGATGCTTGTTGTGCTTGCCATGGACGATGTGAAGGCCAAGCTTGCTGCTGCGGGTATCGATATAGCAGCCAGCAATCCCGAGCAAATGCGTGCTGAATTGCTTGACGAATACAAAAAGTGGGCGGCCGTGGTCAAGGCAGCAGGTCTGAAGCCTGAGTAAAAAAGGCCTTGTAACTTGTGGCCTTTTTGCCTTCGCTGCGCCAGTTGCAATACTTGGTTGTGCTCGCTGAGCACAAGCACTTTACGAGAGCTGCCGAGGTTTGCTTCGTTACCCAATCAACGCTTAGTGCAGGGATCAAGGAATTAGAGCAATCACTGGGCGTGGTTTTGTTTGAGAGGGATCGCCAGCACGTCGCGCTGAGCCCGGCAGGCGAAGCGGTACTTGAAAAAGCTCAAGCGCTTATAGCGGCTGCCGGTGATTTAGCCGACACCGCCAAAGCGCTATCGCTACCCTTAAGTGGCGTGATTCGTATGGGGATTATTCCAACCATTGCACCGTTCATCCTACCGAGTTGGCTCGATACCTGGCGCCATGCTTTTCCAAATTTAAGGTTTCAACTGCGCGAGGCGATGACGCATGAACTTCTTGAGGATCTTAAGCATCGAAGGATTGACGCTGCACTGCTCGCTCTACCCATCGATCAGCAAGGCCTTCGAAGTCTGACGATTCATGACGATGAATTCTGGTTAGTTGGCAAAGCCAACGATCCAGTGTTTCGCGCACAGGCACTTGACTGGCCCAAGCTTTCGCTGGACCGGCTTTTATTATTACAAGAAGGGCATTGTTTGAGAGACCACAGCATTGCTGCATGCGGCGAACGGCCATCGGCGGGCTTCCAAGGCCTCGAGGCGAGCAGTCTCTTAACCTTGATTCAGATGGCACAGGCTGATATGGGACTTGCGCTGCTGCCAGAACTTGCAGTGAAATCAGGTTTGCTGCGTCATAGCGATTTGATTGCCAGACCGCTGGCAGCGCCTGCACCACGGCGTCAAATTGCTTTTCTGGCTCGAGCAAGCAGCGCGCGCTGGTCTGATCTGGAAGCGCTGACTAACTGTATCCAATCAGCCCGGCGGCAACGCATCCATAACAAGTGAGTCAGGCAAGCCTTCAGGCTTTGGGCCTATTGATGTCGGGCGATCCCGCGCTCTGGGCGGTTATTGGTCGATCATTGTGGGTCAGCTCCCTGGCAACCCTGTTGGCTGCCATCTTGGGCATACTTTTAGCCTTTGTACTCATGCAGTTTGTGGGGCGTTTGCGAAGCGTTCTCACGGTCTTGCTCAATACTTATGTTGCAATTCCTGCGGTATTGGTGGGCTTGTTAACCTATCTCTTGCTTTCACGCAGCGGCCCGCTTGGTGATTTGGGCTGGCTGTTTACTGTGAAGGCCATGGTGCTAGCGCAAACATTGTTATTAATTCCACTTGCCTGCACGCTGGTTTACCGACTGCTGCAAGATGCTGACGAAACACAGGGTGAATCGCTGCGGGTTATGGGGGCAAAGCCATGGATGCGTTATCTTTTTTTGCTGTTTCATGATCGTCATGCTTTATTACACATGCTCATCACATGTTTTGGCCGTGGTATCGCAGAGGTTGGAACGGTGATGGTCGTAGGAGGGAACATCGAAGGATTTACCCGGGTGATGACAACAGCCATTGCACTTGAAACGACGAAGGGAGACCTCCCGATGGCATTAGCCCTCGGTATGGTCTTGCTATTGCTTGTTTTGCTGCTGAATTTGCTGATTGCCTTTTTGCCTTGGTGGCGTGATCGATTGACCGGGGCTCTCCGATGAAGCAACGCAAGACCACCAGGCATAAAAGCACGTCAGCATGGGCTGTTGCGAGCATCAAACATAAACGCCATGCAGCATGCGCATGCAGTAAGTAGGCTTGCTATCATGATTAAATTATCAAATCTGGAATTTGTAAGAGACGGAAAGCTTTGGCTTCGCGTACCCCAATTTTCTTGCGCACCCGGTGAGCGGGTGGCCTTAATGGGGCCAAGTGGTGCAGGCAAGACAAGCCTTTTGCGTGCCATGCTTAGTCTTTTATTGCCTGCTCGAGGTGAGCTTGAAGTGAAGCAGCAGGCAACCATGCTCTTTCAAAAGCCAGCGCTTTTGCGCTGCTCGGTCTTAAACAATCTTCGAATTGCTGCTTTTTTGGCGGGATGGTCCAGACGCGAAGGGATTAGTCAGGCGATGATATGGCTCGAGCGCCTACACATCGAGGAGCTTGCGTATCAGCAGGCTTATCGGCTCTCTGGGGGGCAGCAGCAGCGTGTTGCCTTTGCACGCGCTATGCTCAAGCCCTCGGCAATTGTCTTGCTTGACGAACCTGGTGCAAACTTGGACCGTCAGGCACAGGACCGACTTGAAGCTTGTCTTGATCGGCAATACAGCGTTGTCTTCAGCTCCCATGACCATCAGCAAGTGAAACGTTGGGCCGATCGGGTTTATCAGGTTGATGACGGCACCGTTCTAGAACGTACTTTATGAAGGCTATAGCGATTAAGGCCTTCGAAGCCCAAACGATCGAAGACAAGCTGGGCTTTATGAAGTCCTTGTCTCGCATGCTCGATGAATATCGCACCGACTCACACGGCAGAGCAATAGTCAGGCAAAGTCAAACGCTTGGTGATGGACTGGACCCGGTCTTGCCCCCTTGGGGATCGCTTGCACGATTTCCTAGCTACCCCCAAGGGCTCCAACTCGTATCACCGCAGCAGGTCGGGCGTCGGCGACTTGGCTCACCGCGAGGAAGGGCCGAGCTGCTTCATGCGATTGCTCATATCGAGTGGCATGCTATTCATTTAGCGCTCGATGCTGCGCTTCGGTTCGAATCGATGCCGTCGGATTTTTTTCTCGATTGGTTGGGCGTTGCGGTTGAGGAAGCGTCTCACTTTTCGATGCTCAATCAGCATCTTCAAAGCCACTACCAAGTCAGTTATGGTGATTTTCCTGCGCATGCAGGCATGTGGGACATGGCAAGGCAAACCGAGCTCGATGTCGTCGCACGCATGGCACTTGTTCCACGGGTGCTTGAAGCACGCGGTCTTGACGTTACTCCGGCTATGATTCTTGTCCTGAGACAACAAGGCGATTCAGAAGGCGCCGACTGCCTGCAGACCATTCTTGACGAGGAGGTGAGGCATGTGGGCCTTGGCTCATACTGGTATCGCCAGGCCTGTCTTATGCAAGGTTTAGAACCTGAAACCCATTTTTTAGATTTGCTCAAAACATCTCGGGTTGCGAGGGTTCGCGGGGTACTAAACGTCCAGGCACGTCAACAGGCCGGCTTTAGCCGATTCGAACTCGATCAACTCGCCTTACTAGCTTCGCCAGGAGCGGGAAAGAAATCGACCGGTGTCATTAATTGATTGCGCTGGCTCTCCAGGGCACCCAGTTTGGCGCTTTCAGCTAAATAGGCCTGCCATCCCGGGTCCGCCTGCATGGCTGCTCTACGGCTTGCTCGATCTGCAGCGTCCTTATACATCCATATATGGATGTACTCATTGGGGTTACCCGATTCAGTGATCAAGTAGGCCAGGGGCATACCGAGATGGCGGGTTTGCACCGCTTTGCCCATTTGTTCATAAAGCGCGAGATGCTTCTTGATCGTGCCAGGGCGGCAAACATAGGTTCGATGGTCGAGCAACATGATGGTGCAGTCTCCTTATTGACGTTGCAAAAAAGTCTGGAAAAGAAGTCCTTCATCGAAAGAAGGCTAAAGTCGAAATCTTGCCTGATTTCTTTGCCAAGGAAATGCTGGGCTTTTCAGTTTCCTTGGCCTTAAGATCGGGTTTCTTTGCAAGGAGATCGTGATGTTTCAATCAAAGATGACGAAAACCGT
The DNA here is from genome assembly GCA_016868095.1 of Betaproteobacteria bacterium. Lineage (GTDB taxonomy): Bacteria > Pseudomonadota > Gammaproteobacteria > Burkholderiales > Burkholderiaceae_E > UBA3064. Next base: position 23,410 of record VGHV01000003.1, on the reverse strand, counting down.
GATGACCTGGGTCTTTGGGCTGGGCTGTTTGTCTGCAACAGGTTTGGCGCAAGCCTACCCGGATCGACCCATCAAACTGATCGTGCCTTGGGCTGCAGGTGGTGATACCGACAATATCTTCAGACCCTTTGCGCCCGGCCTGCAAAAGCACATAGGGCAACCCGTCGTGATCGCCAACGTGGGCGGCGCATCGGGTATGAAAGGAGCCAAAGAAGCCAAAGACGCGCCAGCCGATGGCTACACGCTTTACGCAGTTCACGACTATATCCATTCGGCTTATTACACGGGTGTGGGCGATGTGAAGTACACCGACTTTGAGCCGATTTGCATGATTTCTGCGACCCCTTCGGTGCTGACTTCGAGCGCAAAAACAGCCTGGAAAGATTGGGCCGGTATGCTGGCTGATGCAAAGGCTAGACCTGGTGCCATTAGCGTTGGCGCAACGCTTGGCTCGACAAGCCATTTCTTCCCAGCCATGGTCGAAAAAGCAGCAGGTATCAAGTTCAAATATGTTTCTTATGACGGTCTTGCGCCGAGGATGAATGCGATTCTTGGGGGGCATATTGATCTGACCGATTCAAATATGACCCAAAAAGGCAAAGTTGAAGCGGGTCAGTTGCGCTTTATTGCGATTGCGAGCGAAAAGCGTAGTGCTGAGATGCCAAGTGTTCCAACGCTTAAAGAGTTGGGCATTAATGTTGTCTTTGAAGTGAGCCGAGGATTGCTTGTGCCCAAGGGTACGCCGGCAGCGGTCATGGCAAAACTAGAGTCAGCTTGTGCGGCTGCAACCAAGGAATCGGCTTATGCCGATTCGATGAAAAAGCAAGCCACCGAAGTCAAGTTTTTAAATCGTTCGCAATATGCCACCTGGTTAAAGTCCACTGATGACGACAACGCAGCATTGGCTAAAGACCTCGGCTTGATGCGTCGTTAATGAGTTCGGAGCGCTCTGTTTTGGGTAAGGATGGTTGGGCAGGACTTGTCGTTCTGATATTCAGTTCGGTATTGTTTTTGCTCACCATCGGCCTGCCGGACATGCCTTTGGTTCCGGTTGGGCCGGGCTTTTACCCCCGAATTGTGCTGGGTTTGACGGCCTTCTTAGGCCTTTGGCTGCTGGTTGCAGATTACAGACTTCAGCAGCGACATAGCGCACAAGCGAGGTCGTCAACGTCCCAGTCGATTTCAAACGTTAGTAAATATAAAGCAGTTGTGATGCATTTCTCGCTTTTTGCGGTTTACATTGCAGCGATGGCGCCCTTTGGATTTCGCCTGGCAAGCTTTGCCTATGTGGCGGCATCAAGCTGTTTGTTGGATCCGCCCAAATCGGCGAAGGCTTGGCTTCGCGTGCTTGTGCTTGCCAGCGTAGCCGCCTTTGTGACCTTCTTCATTTTCGAGCGCTACCTCGCTGTCTTGCTGCCCAGGGGCCGTTGGACATCATTTTGAGGTCTCGACTCGCAGTCTCCCATCACTCACCAGGCCCGATATGTTTGAGTTACTAGGCAATGGCATTGCCACCCTTATGGACCTGAAGTATTTGGTTCCTCTTGTCATCGGAACCTTCATTGGTGTCATCGGTGGCGCTTTGCCTGGCATCACCATCACGATGACGATTATCGTTGTATTGCCCTTCACCTTTGGCCTTGAGCCCTTGCAGGGCCTTGCAGCGATGATTGGGGTTTACGTGGGCGGCGAAACAGGCGGTCTCATCACGTCTTGCCTTTTGGGCATACCGGGTAAGCCGTCCTCGGTAGCGACCATGTTTGATGGCTTTCCAATGAGTCGTCGGGGCGAGCCAGGCCGTGCCGTGTGGCTCGGTGTTTATGCTTCACTCATTGGTGGCTTACTTGGCGCCGTGGTCTTGGTGGCAAGCACTGGACCGCTTGCTCGCCTAGCACTGGAGTTTGGCCCTTGGGAGTATTTTTCGCTCTTTATTCTGGCGCTCTCAATGGTTGCTGGACTCGTTGAGTCATCCATGGTCAAGGGCTTGATTGCAGGGGGGCTTGGCCTTGTGGTAACCGTGCTGGGCAACGACCCGGTGATGGGTAAGGAGAGGCTAACCTTAGGCATCACAACATTAGAGGGTGGTATTCCCTTTTTGCCCGTTCTGATTGGGACTTTCGCTTTTGCGCAGATCATGAGCGACATCGAAAAGCTCGGCTCCGAGCAGCAATTGCAAACCGAGGCCGCACAAAAACTTAACCTCGCGGTCAGCCATGTAAAGGTTATATGGGAGATCCTCACTCGACCTTTCGTTCTACTCTGGGCGTCATTTATCGGACTTGTGGTCGGCGTATTGCCAGCGATCGGTGGCAGCGCTGCCAACATGCTTGCCTACGATCAAGCCAAGAAGTTTTCCAAAACGCCAGAACAGTTTGGCAAAGGCGCACCGGAAGGTATCATCGCTTCGGAGGCATCAAACAACGCAAATGTTGCTGGCTCACTGGTTACGATCATGGCCTTTGGCATACCTGGCGATGCGGTGACCGCTGTCATGCTTGGTGCTCTCACGATTCATGGCATTCAGTCAGGACCATTGTTTGTTACACAAAATGGTCCATTAGCCTATGGCATGTTTGCCGCCTATATTCTTGCGCATCCTGTGGTTTTAATGATTCTCGCAGTCCTGATGCGCTGGATGATTCGTATCGTGACCGTTCCAAAGTCGGTGCTATTCCCGATGGTCCTGGTACTTTGCGTGATTGGCGCCTACGCACTTGGCAACACCATGTCATCGGTTTGGATCTTGCTGGTATTTGGCGTGTTTGGCTATGTGATGGTGAAGCTTGGATTTCCACTTGCGCCGTTTATCCTGGGCGTGATTCTGGGTGATCAAATAGAAATCAATATGATTCGCGCATTGATGACCGACCCAGATCCTATGCAATTTTTCTTAAGACCTATCTCCGGCGTTTTATTGCTGGCTTCAGTCCTATCGGTTGCAGCAGCGATCTGGCAGCATATGCGACAACAGCGGCGTGGTGGGAATCTGCCACAGGAAGCAGATGCAGATTTTTAAGCGGCATTAAAAAGGTGATGACCTATGGCAAAGACAAAGCAAACGGCCCGACCGAGCGAAGGCGCAGCGCAAGAAGTCCTGGACGCAAAAACACTCAAGTTACTTCAAGGCTTTGATACGCCAACTATTTGTAACGCTCTTGAAATAATTACACCAGAACGCCGACTTTACGGTTATACGGTTGAACCCCTTAGTTGTATTTACCCTGATTTGCCGCCCATGGTCGGCTACGCTCGAACCTGCACGATTCGTTCTGTAGAGCCATCGCAGCGAAGCCCTGCTGCTGATCGCGAGACGCGAGTGAATTGGTATCGCTATGTTGACGAAGGTGGACCTAAACCAAGCATTGTGGTGATGCAAGATATTGACGGCGCTCGCGCGGGCTATGGTTCGTTTTGGGGTGAAGTCAACTCCCATGTACACCGTGGACTCGGTGCGCTCGGCGTGATCACCAATGGCTGTATACGCGATGTACCGATGAATGCGAAGGGATTCCAAATGCTCGCAGGAAGCGTCAAGCCCAGCCACGCTCATGTTCATGTGGTCGACATGGCTGTAGCTGTGAGTGTTTCTGGTATGTCGGTGCGATCGGGTGATCTTATCCATGCCGATATGCATGGCGCTGTCGTTATTCCTCACCAAGCTGCCGGCCAAATTGCGAAGGCTGTCAAGCTTTTGACCCGGCGCGAGGCAGTGATTATCGGAGCCTCCAAACGCAAAGGCTTTAACTGGCAGGTGCTGCGCGAGGCCCTTCAAGAAGCCTCCGATATTCATTGACTGCTTGGAAGCCTAGGCGGCCGAAAACCTGGGTTCCTGGCCCGCGAAGGGATTCTGTACTCAGCTACCAATCGGCAGTCCTTGTTTGTGGCGGATCGCGATCGTTGCCGATCGCGGCCGCCGTCCTGGTCCGTCAGGCCAATTTGATACAGCGCCTGGATCACCTTCGCCTGCTTTAAAGCGGTGGCCTTCTCCGGGATGTTGGATGTTTACAAAAAGTGTAGTGAGGTCCGGGTTTGCGATGGCACCCGTGATTTCGCACCCAGCAGGCCCGACCAAAAAGCGTTTGCACTGTCCGGTAAGCGGATCGGCGGCAAGCAGTGCATTATTTCCTAAGCCTTTTTGATCGGCCCTTGCTTGAGTCGACTGACTCATATCGGTTTGAACCCAAAGAAAGCCTCTTGGGTCAAACCAAAGCCCATCTGCCGAAGCAAAGCCATCGCCTTTCATTGATCCGCGCAGCGCTTCATCGTGATGTTCAGGCGTGCCACCGTGCAAAAAAATATCCCATTGGAAAGCTTCTGCATCGAAATCACCCGACTCACGCCAGCGAATGATATGACCGGTGCGATTCGGCCCTTTGGGGTTGGCAGCGTCTGCCGGGGGAAATCCTTCTAGGCCACGTTGCCTGTTATTCGTAAGTGTAACGTAACAGGTTTTAGTTTCTGGATCGACAGCTATCCATTCCGGGCGATCCATGCGTGTAGCGCCTAGCACCTCACTGGCCAATCGGCTCTCGATCAGCACTTCGGCTTGCGAGGCAAAGCCAGCACTTGCATTGAGCGGGCCCTGACCGAAGACCAGAGGCAACCATCGCCCTGTACCATCCGCATCGAATCGCGCAACAAAAAGCGTGCCGTGATCAAGCATATGCCGATTGGTTCGGTAGCCTCCTTCGCGCACGGGATCACGCGATACAAATTTGTAAATGTATTGAAAGGCCGCATCTTCGCCCATATAGACAGCAACACGCCTGTCTCGACACTGAACGACCGTTGCACCTTCTCTGGAGGCTCTACCAAGCGCAGTACGCTTTATCGGTATGCTTTTCGGATCCAAGGGATCGATCTCAACGACCCAGCCGAATCGATTGACTTCCTGTGGGTGTTGGCGCAGATCGAAACGGGGTTCAAATTCATGCCACCGAACCCATGCCTCTTCGCGGATTCCCCAGCGTGGTTCATGACTTTCCGGCGATCGATTACCTTGAAAGTAATACTGCCAATTTTCTTCACAGGTCAGGTAAGTGCCCCAAGGTGTAAACCCGTGGGCGCAGTTGGCAAAGGTTCCTATAACTTGGGTTCCAGATGGGTCAGCTGCAGTTTTCATAAGCCGATGGCCTGCAGCAGGTCCTGACAGTCGCATCGGGCTCAAAGCAGTGATCCGTCTTGCAAAAGTTGAGGGTCGGACAAGCTGCCAATGCCTATCCTTCAGGCGAACTTCAACAATCGATACACCATGCGCTGCCATGGATTTAAGCACTTTGTCTCTTGACCAATGCTTTGTTCCGTCTGGATAAAGCAATTCGTGATCGACATACTCGTGGTTGAGGACGAGCAGACCCGTATGCTTGTCGCGCAAGGGGAAAAAGTGCATCCCGTCATGGTGCATCCCTGCTTGAAGCGCTTGCTCGGCAGCGCTATTTGACGCGTCAGTACGAAAAAGCGGCATCTTTCCTGGAACGCCAACGGGATCACCCCAGGCCAGCAGGATTTGAACTTCATAATGTTCGGGAACAACAAGTGCATGGGCTTGCTCTGTGGCCTCGACTGAATTAAAAGTTATAGCGTCCCAGGCGCGAGATCTCGAGGGCTGAATGAGGGCGTTACTGTTTGCTTCGACGCTTTTAGTTGCAAGCGCTTGTATAAGACCGATACTAAGTGACTGACCAAGCCAACGGCGACGTGATGTTTGCATGATAACGATATAAATACTTATTTAGTGCGTTTTCGATTAAGGAATTGGCTCATGTAGTGCTGAGGTTCGCCACTTGAGTAGGCTTTCGCAAACTCGCCTATGCTCTCTTCGATGGCAGTCCTTAATGGCTGCTCCTGCCAGCTTCGCATCATGCGCTTTTGCTGTCTGAGAACCGCTTGCCCCATGCTTGCCAGGCTGCGAGCACGTGACCAAATCATCGCCTCGATCTGCTCCGGTGGGTAAACCTCATGAACAAGACCCCAGTTGAGCGCTGTGTCGGCATCGATCAGTTCGCCACTCAACAGCATCCAGCTGCTTCGCGATAGGCCAACAAGTCTGGGCAAAAGGCTCGCATGAATGACCGAAGGAATCCCGACCTTGACCTCAGGCATCCCCAGCTTAGCGTCTTGGCTTGCCACTCTCAGATCGCAAGCCATCGCGATCTCCAGTCCCCCGCCAAGGCAATAGCCGGAGAGCCTTGCAATGACTGGCGTTGGAAAATGATAAAAAGAATCGCATAAGTCTCGAAGATTGCTTATGAAAATCGAGGCTGTTTGGGGATCAAGTCTTTGCATTTCGTGAATATCTGCACCGCCAATCAAAGCGCGTTCGCCATGACCGCGAAGGAGAAGCACTTTGATTTCAGCAAAGGAAGCGAGCCGATTCACCTTGGCACTGATCTGCTGCATCAAACTGCTATCAATGATGTTCAAGGTACCTTTGCCCTGTACGCTTAGCAAGGCAATTCCCTCTTGATCAATGACAACACTCACCGGATCGCTTGGCGCATGGGCCCTAGGAGTCGGCCGATCACTCTCAGCGGCAGGGTTTATAGAATCGTCGTGGGAGAATAGGGGTCGGTCAGTTTGGTTTTCAGGCGTTTGCATGTTGACGAGAGGCTCTTTTGCTTGCATTGATTGCTGATGTTGGTGTCCGCGATTATCAGGCCTTTGTGATTGCGGTGATTATTTTTCTGCTTGTGCCCGGTCCGGGAAACCTCGCACTGATTACATCAACAAGTCTCGCTGGCGTACGCGGTGGGCTTGCGGCTACGCTCGGTGTGATTGTCGGCGATCAGTTCCTGATCGCGCTTGCGATGGCGGGCATGGCAGCTGTGTTGCTTGCGTATCCGACTGCTTTTCATGCGTTGCAATGGCTTGGCGCGGGCTACTTGATGTGGCTCGGTGGAAGCATGTTATTTACCAAGTCGGGCGCGAAGCCAATCATTGAAATTCGAGCGGGCCATTATTTTAGGCAAGCTTGGTTGATTACCGTTTTCAATCCAAAGGCCATTGTTTTTTATATGGCATTTTTTCCGCTTTTTATTCAAGCGCACCATAGTCGTGCCTGGTTAGGTTTGGGCCTGCTTGCGCTAACAGTTGCTTGCCTGACATTTCTGTACGGGCTTTGCCTTTCGTTGATTGTGATTCGACTCGCCGAAAAATTTCGAGAGCAGGGACGCATGGTCTGGATTCTAGAAAAAACAGCGGGACTATTGATGATGGCCTTTGCCATCAGACTTGCTATGTCAGGACCTAGCTAGTTGTGCTTTTTGCGGCATGTGGAAGCTTCAGCGCCATAACCATGGCGAGGAGATTGACCGAGCCAGCGATAAGAACAGCGTTTCGGTAATTGCCGCTTGCGTCGTAGAGGCCGGCTGCGATGACTGGAAGGCAAATCGCTGCAACACACCAGCCGATATAAAGTCGACTTGCTACCAGACCGAATAAGCGCTGCGGCCAGCACTGTGCGATTGCGCCAGCCGAGGCGCCTGATATCAGGCCATAGCCCATACCAATCATGGCAAGACCTGGAAGCGCGCTTTGTGGGCCTGGCCACATACTGAGTAATATCGCACCCAAAAGTGCCCAAAGCTGTGCGCCAGCCATGACGAAGTCCAGGCGATAGCGATCGATCAGCCAGCCCCCGCCGATGCGTGCTGCAGCGATCGATCCAGTAATCAGCGTTGTGGCGCCCAACGCAGTACCTAGACCAGCACCGTAGGCTTGCATAATGCCTGCGGCCTGACTCATGACCATCAAGCCCGCCGACGCGGCAAGTGTAAAGACCGCGCTCAAATGCAAAAACAAGGGCCACTGGGTCATGCTTTCAGTCTGATGAGTCGATTGAATGGCCGGTCCACGGTGCATCGCCCCTTCTCGAATCAATAGGCTCGCCACGATACCGCTGCATGCGATCACCGCGGCGAGCAGCCCTAAGGTTTGACGAAGCCCAAGCATCTCAATGGACCATCCCATGAGCGGCGCGCCAAACATGGCGCCCAAGGGGTAAAGGCTTACTACATAGCCGTTAACAAGGCCGCGATGCTTAAAGTGGTACTGGTTGACAAGTTGCTGAACGCAAGTGAAGACGATGCCACCGCCTAAACCAAATAGAACACTATAAGAAAAAATCAAGCCCATTCTGCTTTGTACTACTGCGGTTAAGCCTAATCCGATGGCGGAAATTAGGCTTGCCGTTGCTATTAAAAGCGGTATCGATAGATGTCGATAAAGGCCGGGAGCTATATTCATTCCGAGCGTTAGCACAATGCTTGCGAGGCCAAAGACAAGCGTCATGTCGGCCCTTTGCAATGACAGTGCTGATTCCATCGGCTTGAGCAATACGCTAAACGCGTAAATCGTCCCGAAGGGAAGATTGGCAAGACTTGCTGCGATGAGAAGCTGTTTTGAACCTGAAGTGCTCACATATCTGCTTTCGGAACTCCATGCTCCGGCGAAGTCTTCAAGTCTAGTTCAGAATTCGAGCCACAGGCTTTCCGGTTTTTATAAAGGAGTCCGAAATGAGTCGTTATCAGTTTTTTGTTTCGATGGATGTACAAAGCGACAAAGAAGCCCTATTCAACGAAGTTTATGACAGTGAGCATGTCCCTGAGCTTTTAAAGGTGCCTGGCGTGTTGCGGGTTGAGCGTTCCAAACTTATTGATGGCGCAGTCTTGATCGGTGGTGTGAAGAAGGCCCTGGCCAACGAGGGCGTTGCGCGCTATTTGGCGGTTTACACCTTAAGCAGTCCCGAAGTGATTCATTCAGAGGCATGGGCCGTAGCCGTGGAAAAGGGGCGTTGGCCTGATGCGGTCAGACCTTTTACGTCGAATAGGCAACATCTATTGCGCGAAATCATTGCCCAGGCTTCTGCGCCTGTTTAGCCAAGGACTAAGTCACGATGTCATTTCCAATTACCGGTGAATTCCTAACGCTTCATGAAATTGTCCGCAAGGCAAGGCAGAACCTCAATGAGAATCACTGGCAATATATTGTTGGCGGTACCGAGACTGAGGCAACGCTGCGCCGCAACCGCTGGTCGATTGATCGCCTGGCTTTGCGGCCTCGAGTACTTCGCGATGTTAGCAATGTGGACCCAGGCATTGACTGGTTCGGACAGCGCTTGAATTTACCTATTGTTTTTGCACCGGTCGGTGGATTGGAGCATTTCTGGGAAACAGGGCCTTTACCAGTCACCCAAGCGGCCGGTGAGTTTGGGGTTGCACATATGCTGAGCTCGGTTTGTGCGTGTGACTTTGCTCAAGTTGCTGCTGCATCGCCTGAAGCTTTAAAAATTTTCCAGCTTTATGTTCACGGTGATTCGCATTGGGTTGACGAGATTGCCGATCGGGTCATTGGTCTTGGCTTTACCCAGTTCTGCCTCACAGTAGACAGTGCCGTCTATAGTCGTCGTGAGCGCGATCTCGCCCAACGAAATATAAGGCGTGCCAATGTGCCGGGCCGCGAATGGCAGGCAAGATTGACCTGGGATGAAGTGATGCGAATTCGTAAGCGCCTTAAGGTGCCGCTCATGCTTAAAGGTATAGCGACTGCCGAAGATGCAAGGATTGCGCTTGATCATGGTATCGATGTGATTTATGTATCGAATCATGGTGGCCGCCAACTTGATCAAGGTCAGGGGGCCATGGAGGTTCTGCCAGAGATTGTCAAGGCTGTCGATGCTAAGGCTAAGATCATCATCGATGGCGGTTTTTGTCGTGGGACCGATGTCGTCAAGGCAATCGCTGCAGGTGCGCAAATGGTCGCTATGGGCCGCATGCAATGTATCGCACTTGCCGCTGGCGGCAAGTCAGCCTTGGTTCGTATGCTCGAACTACTCGATGCCGAAATTCGTATAGCGATGGCTCTTTGCGGCGTCAACACACTTGATGAGCTCAATCCGAGTTATTTGTGCTTCAGTGAACCGGTTCTTGCGCCACACACCTGGGGTGCTTTTCCGCTTCTTGACGAGAGCCTTGCCTTTCAGCGTAAGTCCTAAGCGAATCGGCACTGATCAACATGGTTTAACAAGGATTAACACGGATCAATACGGATCAATACGGATCAATACGGATCAATACGGATCAATACGGATCAATACGGATCAATTCGCCTCAACATGTATTACATGTATTGCTTACGATGATGTTGCAAGGGTGCCTTAAGACTTCGCCGACTGCTGCGCTTCAAGCGCGAGCCTAAGTTGTCGCTTCAGTAACTTGCCGTTTGCATTGCGCGGTAAGGCCTCTGGGTAGAGCAGGATCGACTCGGGTACTTTGTAATCGGCTAGCTTTTGTCTGCAATGCTTGGTGATCGCCTCAATCGCCGCCGATTGCTTAGCAACGCTATCGTTTTGAAGATCGGGGGCGTAGATCACAGCATGGACTCGCTCGCCTAAAACCGGGCAAGGTCGCGAGATGACGGCAGCTTCGATAATGCCGCTATAACTCATCAAACAATGCTCGACTTCGACTGAAAAGATTTTATAACCACCACGGTTAATCATATCTTTGAGTCGGTCGTGGATATAAACAAAGCCTTCAGCATCGATGGACCCAAGGTCGCCAGAGTGCCAAAAGCCATCAGTGAAGTTGGCAGCGTTGGCCTGAGGATTATTCCAGTAGCCAGGAATCACCATCGGGCCGCGTATCCAGAGTTCGCCGCTTTCACCGGGAGGAAGGACTTCACCTCGGTCGTTGACCACCCTAACCTCAGCACATGGCAAGACAAAACCAACAGAATCAGCATGAGCGCGGGTATGAACTGCTGGCATGATGGTGGTAGGCGAACATGTCTCAGTGGCGCCGTAGGCGTTCATTAACTGTAATCCTGGCAGCCGGGAGGCCAATTCATCGATGGTTGACACCGGCATCGGAGCGCCGCCATAGCCTCCGACCCGCCAGTGACTTAAATCAAGCTGATCGAAGTGATCGTCCATGAGGCATAACTTGTACATCGCTGGAACCAGGATGCTGTACTCAATCTTTTCCTCGGCGGCAAGCTTGAGGTAGTCTGCAGCTTTGAATTGCGACATGATGATGCTTGTGCCCGCACAGCCGATCACGCTTGCGATATTTGCAATCAATCCGGTGACATGACTTGCTGGAACAGCAAGTATGGAGCGCACGCCGTCGCGAAGTGGCATGCAGTACTGAAAATGCATCACCGAATGTATAACATTTAGATGACTGAGCATGGCACCTTTGGGCTTGCCGGTCGTCCCTGAGGTGTAAAGGATGAATGCGCAAGCTTCCTCGTTGACCTCGGCAGGCGCGATGTCTTGGCCGAGAAGTTCTTGCTCAGAGACTTCGTTCAAAGCATCGAGGCGCCGATCGTTGTGAAAACGAAAATCCAAGCAAGCGGCATCGTTGAGACCATGAACAAACAAGAGGGCATGCAGTGATGGTTCGTTGGCGAGATGATTGCGCAGGTCTTCGATGACCTGGCTTAAGCAATCATCGATAAGCACAGCGCTGGCCTCGCATTGATTAATGATGTAAATCAAGCCGCTAGCCTGTTCGCGAATGCTGACTGGAACCGCGATGGCAGCAAGCCGTTGTAAAGCGAGCATGATCACGACAAACTCGATGCGGTTGGCAATTTGCATCACCACCCGATCGCCAGCTTCAATGCCGATGGCTTGAAAACGTCGCGCGGCACGCATCACGAGTCTGCGCAAATCCTGATAGCTGATGCGATGTGCATCGTGCACAAGCGCCTCCCGATGCGGATATAAACGACAGGCTCGTTCAAATAAAGCATCCAGCGATTGAGCTCGCTCACCAAAGCAGTTCACCACACGGTCGCCAAAGTGGGACTCGGGACGAATCGGGGGAAGGGCGTAGCGATTCCAGTGCTTAAGGGGTTCGATTTGAAATGGTAGATTCATGCGATTGGTGCGCGATGCATGGTTTGGGTGAGGAACATACCAATCCAGGGCGAATAGGCACTGGCGGAAGTCGGCAAATTGCATTTTGTTTGCTTCGAGCCTATTCTGCTGAAAGATTCAGCGACCAACAAATTCACGCTATTCATTTTTTGTCATTACAACTCATCAAAAAACGAGGTGCTTATGGATACTCAGCGTCGAGGCATATTGCAGGGGGCAGCTGCTGTCGGAGCAGCAACGGTTGCGAGCACATTAGCGGCACCTGCAATTGCACAGTCCAACAGCAAAGTGCTGCGCTTCGTTCCACAAGCCAATCTGGCGAACTTCGATCCAATTTGGGGTACCCAGTATGTTGTCCGCAATGCCTCCCAATTAGTATGGGACACGCTTTATGGGATTGACGACAAACTGCAGCCACAGCGTCAGATGATCGAGTCCGAAGAAGTTTCTCGGGACGGCTTAACCTGGACATTCAAGCTAAGACCAGGTATGAAATTTCATGACGGTACGCCTGTGCGTGCGGCTGACTGTGTTGCGTCAATCAGCCGCTGGAGCCAGCGAGACGCGATGGGTTTGATGCTCAGAGCAATCCAAAAAGAACTTGTTGCCGTCAATGACAGCAGCTTTCGCTGGGTGCTTTCCAAGCCCTATCCCAAAATGCTGTATGCCTTGGGTAAAGTTGGTACGCCCTGCTGTTTCATCATGCCCGAAAGGCTTGCAAAAACAGATCCATTTAAGCAAATCGAAGAGTATGTCGGCTCGGGTCCGATGCGATTCGTGCGCAATGAGTGGAAACCAGGTGCGATTGCGGTTTTTGAACGATATAAAGATTATCAACCAAGAAATGAAGCACCCAACTGGTTCTCAGGTGGCAAGGTAATAAACTTTGACCGTATCGAATGGGTCATCATGCCCGACCCAGCGACAGCATCTGCAGCTTTGCAAAGTGGTGAAGTTGACTGGTGGGAAAGCCCGGTGTCGGATTTAGTCCCCGTCTTGAGGCGCAATAGGAACATTAGAGTCGATATTGCTGACCCGCTTGGGAACATTGGTGCATTTCGACTCAATCATATGCATCCCCCATTTAATGACGTAAGAATACGTCGGGCGGTACAAATGGTCCTCAACCAGGAGGACTATATGCGTGCAGTGGTTGGCTCCGATGAAAAACTATGGAAGCGATTGCCAAGTTTTATAACACCAGGAACGCCGCTTTACACCGAAGCTGGGGGTGAAATCCTTACTGGGCCGCGCAACTACGATGCAGCCAAGAAGTTGCTTGCAGAGGCTGGCTACAAGGGACAGCCTGTGACCTGCCTCGTGGCTCAGGACAATCCATTCGTCAAACCCATGGGTGAGATCACTGCAGATATTCTCAAGCGTCTGGGAATGACGGTTGACTTTGTGGCAACCGACTGGGGTACGGTAGGCCAGCGTCGTGCCTCAAAGAGCGAACCAGGCAAGGGCGGATGGGGCATGTTCCACACCTGGCATGCGGGTGCAGATCATGTCAATCCTGCTGCTGCGATTGCCTTACGGGCGAATGGCGAGAAAGCCTGGTTTGGTTGGCCCAACATTGCTTCGGTCGAAAAAGAGATTGAAGCTTGGTATGGTGCGAAGAATCTTGACGAGGAAAAGGCAGTTATCGCTCGTTTAAATAAGGAGGCGATGGAGCATGTGGTCTTCATACCAACCGGCTTCTTTTACACCTATCAGGCTTGGCGAAGCAATGTTTCTGGCGTTTTGGGTGGTCCCCTGCCTTGGTTCTCTGGGGTGAAAAAAGCCTGATCTTCCGCACCGTTTTCTCACTCAAGCCTGGCTCTGGATAGGGTTCAGGCGACAGGTTTGCAATGTTTTCCTACTTGATTCGCCGGGTGCTGGCGACAATCCCCGTGATGGCGATTGTTGCTCTCTTTGTGTTTAGCCTACTTTATATAGCCCCTGGCGATCCGGCTGCCGTCATCGCTGGAGACCAGGCGAGCCCCGAAGATATAGAAAAGATTCGCAAGAGCCTCGGTCTGGATCGACCCTTTTTATTGCGATTTACCGAATGGGCATGGTCCTTGTTGCAGGGCGACCTTGGCACATCGATGTTTACCGGCATGAAAGTGACTGAATTAATTGGCCAGCGCATCGAGCCGACCCTGTCTTTGATGTTTGTTACCCTTGTTTTTGCAATCGTGATCGCAGTGCCAGCAGGTGTGTTGGCCGCTTGGAAAGTCGGTACCTGGATCGATCGGTTCATCATGGCGCTTTGTGTACTCGGTTTCTCAGTCCCGGTTTTTGTTGTCGGTTATTTACTGGCTTATTTTTTTGCGCTTGAGCGTGATTGGTTTCCTGTGCAGGGCTACACTGCGATGAAGCAGGGGTTTTGGCCTTGGCTCGAGAATTTGGTGCTCCCCGGCGTTGCTCTAGGATTTGTTTATATCGCGCTGATTGCGCGAATCACGCGGGCAACCATGTTGGAGGTTCTTTCCCAAGACTACATCCGCACCGCCAAAGCAAAAGGGATGGGAACAACCGGCATTCTTTTTTTACATGCGCTTAAAAACGCATCGGTGCCGATTGTGACTGTGATCGGCATTGGGGTGGCTTTGCTGATTGGCGGTGCGGTTGTAACTGAAAGCGTGTTTGCGATTCCGGGTCTGGGTCGGCTAACCATTGATGCCATTGTTCGTCGTGACTATCCGGTCATTCAGGGTTTAGTTGTTATTTTTAGCTTTATCTATGTCTTGGTGAATTTACTGATTGACTTGCTTTATACCTTGCTCGATCCAAGGATTCGTTACTGATGCAGTCAAAGCCTGTTGCCGAACAACTTCCGGATCTGTTCGCACCAAGACCTATTGCAAAAGGTTTTGTAGCGTATTGTCTTCGTCATCCAACCCTGAGTTTCGGTGCGCTCTTATTGATCTTGATGTTGGTACTTGCAGTATTTGCTCCTTGGTTGGGTACGATTGACCCCACCGAATTAGCACCGATTAAGCGCACCCGTGAACCGTCGGCCGAACATTGGTTCGGCACCGATGCGGTGGGTAGGGATATTTATTCAAGGGTACTTTATGGGGCTCGAGTATCGCTTTTGGTTGGTTTTTCGGTCGCCGTTCTTGCCTCGCTTGCCGGTTTGATTATTGGTCTACTTTCTGGATTCTTGCGCAAGCTTGATGGCATTTTGATGCGGGTGATGGATGGGATGATGTCGATCCCTCCGATTTTATTGGCGATTGCCTTGATGGCGCTGACACGTGCCAGTGTCGAAAATGTGATTATGGCGATCACGCTTGCCGAAATTCCGAGAGTTTCCCGCTTGGTGCGAGGCGTTGTGCTCAGCCTTCGTGAGCAACCCTATGTTGACGCGGCTGTCGCAGCAGGGACGCCAACGCTATCGATTATCGTTAAGCATATTTTACCAAACACGCTTGCTCCTTTAACCGTTCAGGCTACTTACATCTGCGCGTCTGCAATGATTACTGAATCAATTCTTTCATTCATCGGTGCCGGCACCCCGCCGATCATTCCCTCCTGGGGAAACATCATGGCGGACGGTCGAACGCTTTTTCAGGTTAAGGCGTACATCATCTTCTTTCCGGCTGTTTTTTTATCAATAACGGTATTAGCGGTTAACCTACTTGGTGATGGTCTTCGCGATGCCCTAGACCCGCGTAAAGCAAAGCTTACTTGAGTTCACGATTCCATGCCCCTACTTGAAGTGAAGTCGCTGCAAACCCATTTTCGAACACCTGACGGGGTTAACCGCGCGGTTGATGGCGTGAGCTTCTCGGTTGAAGAGGGAGAGACGCTTGCGATCGTTGGTGAGTCTGGATGTGGCAAGTCGGTGACGGCAATGTCTATTCTCAGGCTTATCCCAGAGCCTCCCGGGAAGATGGCTGGCGAAGTGATCTTTGATGGCCAGGATCTCCTCAAGCTCGATGAAGCCCGAATGCGTGATATCCGTGGTAATGCCATCTCGATGATTTTCCAAGAGCCAATGACGAGTCTCAATCCAGTGCTCACCGTCGGAAGGCAGCTACGTGAAACGCTGCTGCTTCACCAAGCGATCAGTAAGTCTCAGGCTGAATCGCGAAGTATTGAAATGCTTGAGCTTGTCGGGATTCCTGAGGCCACGCGTCGTATGCGTGAGTATCCGCATCAACTCTCGGGTGGTATGAGGCAGCGCGTCATGATTGCGATGGCGCTCGCCTGCAACCCGCGGCTGTTGATCGCAGACGAGCCCACAACAGCGCTTGATGTGACCATTCAGGCGCAAATTCTAGATTTGATGTCCGATCTTAAGCGTCGGATAGGGGCGGCGATCATGCTGATCACCCACGATCTGGGTGTGGTTGCAGAGGTTGCAGAGCGCGTCATGGTGATGTACGCAGGCCGTAAAGTGGAAGAAGCTTTAGTGGGGGATCTTTTTGAAAACCCGCAGCATCCTTACACCATAGGACTCCTCGGTGCTGTCCCAACAATTGGGGTCAAGATTGATGAAGAAAACACTCGATTGCAGGAAATACCGGGACTCGTACCAAGCCTAAAGCAGAAGATTCAGGGCTGCGTTTTTTCAAGCCGCTGTTCGCGTTCGCAGGCGCTATGCGAGGAATACGCGCCTGCGCTTAGAGCGATCCGCGATGAGCACAAAGTCGCCTGCCACTTCCCAGGCGCTAGTGTCGCCTGACCGCGTTGTTAACCAATGAATCGTGCAAGCCCTGTGAAGCAATCCACCCATGAACCCCCGGAGCAAAGCTTGTTGCCGCAGCCATACGTAAAGCCAGCGTTGCTCGAGCTGCGATGTGTCGAGAAACGCTTCCCGGTGAAGTCGGGTTTTTGGTCCAGTTCCAAGCAGTTTGTTCATGCGGTCGATGGTGTCTCGTTTTCAATTGTCCGTGGTGAGACGCTTGCATTAGTGGGTGAGTCAGGTTGTGGGAAATCCACGGTAGGAAGATCGATTCTTCGTTTATTCGAGTTGAGTGGCGGAGAAGTAAGGCTTGACGGCGAACGTATTGATCATCTCAGTGATTCGAAGCTGCGGCCCTTGAGAAAACGGATTCAGGTTATTTTTCAAGATCCTTTTTCAAGTCTCAATCCTCGCTTGAAAGTTAAAGAAATTATTGCAGAACCGATTCGCAATTTCTCGCTTGCTCGAAGTGAATCGGATCTTGATCAACGCGTTGCAGACTTGCTTGAAAAAGTCCGCCTTCCTCGAGACGCAGCAAGTCGATGGCCGCATGAGTTTTCGGGTGGGCAAAGGCAAAGGATAGGGATTGCGCGCGCGCTTGCTGCAGAACCTGATCTGATCATTTGCGATGAGGCAGTGTCTGCCCTTGATGTGTCGGTGAAAGCCCAAATTGTTAACTTGCTCCAGGATCTACAACGAGAACTTGGTATGGCGCTATTGTTCATTAGCCATGACCTCGCCATTGTTCAGCATATGACCCATCGGGTCGCGGTGATGTACCTGGGCCGGATTGTCGAGATCGCAGATCGAAAGACCTTGTTCGAACGACCCTTGCATCCCTACACCGAAGCGCTGTTGTCTGCGGTACCCGTGCCTGATCCAAAAAAGAAGGCGAAGAGAATTGTCTTACAAGGTGACGTACCAAGCCCTATCGAGCGACCTGATGGCTGTCACTTTCATACGCGCTGCCCAATCGTGCAAGACCGCTGCCGTAAAGAGTCTCCTGTTTTGAGTAAACAAGGCGGCGGGCGCTGGCTGGCATGCCATTTCCGGGGTGAATGACGATGGCCCGCATGCTCACGGTAGCAGCTGCCCAACTAGGGCCGATTGCAAGGACTGACTCTAAAGCATCGGTTGTTAAGCGTCTATTGGCGTTAATGAGGGAAGCTAAGGCGCTTGGTGCCGATGTTGTTGCTTACCCTGAACTTGCGCTGACAAGTTTTTTTCCTCGTTGGTATTTTGAAGATCAGGCACAAATCGATCAGTTTTTCGAAACTGAAATGCCGTCCCCAGAAACCCAAGCACTCTTTGACGAATCGAAGCGACTTTCGATCGGCTTTCACCTGGGGTACGCCGAACTTGTAGACATTGCGGGAATTAAACGGCGCTTTAATACCGCGATTCTTGTGAATCAGCAGGCAGAGATTGTTCATCGTTATAGGAAAATCCACTTGCCTGGCCATGACCAGTATGAACCCTGGCGTGCCTTTCAACACTTGGAGAAGCGATACTTTGAGGTAGGCGATTTAGGTTTTGGCGTCGTTCACGCATTTGGGGGTTTGATGGGTGTTTGCATTTGTAACGATCGTCGCTGGCCGGAAAGCTATCGGGTGATGGGTTTGCAAGGCGTTGAAATGATTTTTATAGGCTACAACACCCCTGTACATAATCCGCCCGCACCAGAGCACGATGCTCTTTCTAATTTTCACAATGGTTTAGTCATGCAGGCTGGCGCCTATCAAAATGCGAGCTGGGTGCTTGGTGTTGCAAAGGCAGGCTTGGAAGAGGGTGTGATGCAAATCGGTCAGTCGCAAATCATTGCGCCCTCTGGCGAATTGGTTGCTCAATGCACAACGCTTGGCGATGAGTTATGCGTTGCGCGTTGTGATTTGGACCTTTGCCTTTCCTATAAGCAATCAACCTTTAATTTTGAGCGTCATCGCCAGCCTGAACAATATCGCTTGATCGTCGAACGGCGTGGCGCCAAAGCGCCTTTGCGGCATGCTTGATCGTTAATTTCTTATTTGGTTTTTGGGGTCGGCGGTGATATCCCTGTTGATATACCGAATATCACACCTGATTTTCAATTGGTTTGGCGAGCATCCGGCTTTGTTTGGCAAGCCATCGGTCTTGTCCTGGGGATGCACTTAACAAGGCGGCAATCGGCAACTTGTCTGCATCCATCGCTATCGGAACGGTTAGCACCGGACCTCCTAAGGCTGTCCAACCTGCGATATAACTAGGGTCGCCTGTCCAATCCAGGCCTTTAGGTGCAGTCTGCGGTGTTGCAGGCATCAGGAAGATCTGATGAGGTTTAAAACGTTTAAAAAACTTAAACTTCAATAAGTTGATTTCTCGCCTGGCTTCATCATAGCTCGCGGCCTCAATCGAAAGACCCTCATGAATGGCGGCCCAAAGCTTCGGACCGATTTGTGAGCTTCCGTGTTCGCGCAAATGAGCGAGGCTGTGGCCACATTCATAAAGCATCGTGAGTCTTTGCAAGGCTACAAGCCTGCCAAAATCGATCGGTGATCGCATGCGCTTTATGGGTGTTGCACTAGTCTTGTATGCATCAATGGCATTTGATATTGCCGACTGAATCGAAGTTGCCGCGTTGTCGATCAGTGGGTCTTCGATAACGATGATCTCAGGAGCCTCGACGGGCGCAGCCTCGCTGGGCATATAACTAGGCGCTAGACAAAGGTAGGCAAGCGCGGCGTCGGCTGCCCGATAGGCCAGTAGTCCCGGTGTGTCGTAGTTAGGTGCAAGTGGCGTGATACCAAAATTTATAAGACTTCCAGTACTAGGTTTGAACGCACCGATGCCACAGTAGGCTGCGGGTCGATTCACTGAAGCAACCGTTTGTGTCCCGATGGCAAGCGGCACCATGCCCGCTGCAACGGCTGCTGCCGACCCCGAACTTGATCCGCCAGGCGTGTGCCCAAGCGCGTGCGGATTGCGGGCAGGCGAGGCGTCTTGCAATGCAAACTCTGTGGTGTGGGCCTTACCCAAAATGATACAGCCGAGTTGCTTCAGATTTGCCACGATGCTGGCGTCGGCTGTCGCTGGTTTGGCGCGTTGTAGTGGTTTGGAATTGGCGCGGGTAGGGTACCCAATCACGTTAATAATGTCCTTGATCGCAACGGGAATACCGTGCAATAAACCACGGTCGTGTCCTTCACGAAGTTCTTGATCACGCATGGCTGCCTCTCGCAGTACTTGCTTGGGCTTGACCATACGCCAGGCACGTACCTTCGCGTCCACTTCCTCGATCCGTTCTAAGTACTGCGCGGCCAGCGAGGTTGCTGTGATTTCACCACGTCGCAAAGCTTTCGCCAAGCTTTTGATTTCGCCTGGATTACGGACCAAAGCCGTATTGCTGCTTGCTTGAGAATCTTTCATGATGTTGGTGACACCCTTTGAATATTTAAATGAACGCCCAAGGATATGGTCATGACAGCATCGGCAAGAACTGAGTCAACGATGTTCCGCAACGCATGGATTGTCGATGGAAGCGGAGATCCCGGATTCAAGGCAGATCTCTTACTTCGTGATGGCATGATAATCGCTGTCGGCGAAAAGTTAGAAGCACGGGTCGAACACGAACACGAATGCCAGGGCAAAGTGCTCTGTCCAGGGTTTATCGACGTACACACTCACGATGATGCGATGGTGCTGACTTCCCCGGAGATGCTGCCGAAAATCAGCCAAGGTGTGACTACCGTCATTGTGGGCAACTGTGGAATTTCGCTAGCACCGTTGACCAGTAAAGCCCCTGTTGCACCACTAACTCTGCTTTGCCAATCGATGTACCAGTTTCGAAGTATGGCTTCCTACAAAGAGGCCATCGATCAGGCAAGGCCGTCTATTAATGTTGCAGCATTGATTGGGCACAGTGCCCTCAGGCACGAGGTGCTTGAAGATTGGCGACGAGCTGCGACTGACGATGAGCGTGAGCAAATGCAATCCCTTGTTCGGGAGGCGATGCAATCAGGCGCGCTTGGTATGTCTTCTGGAACGTTCTACCAAACAGCTTATGCCGCTGACATTTTGGAGCTCATACCCTTGGTTCGCGAAGTCGCATCTGCAGGCGGGATATTCGTGACCCATATGCGTACAGAGATGGAGGAAATTCTTGCGGCAATCGACGAAGTCGCCTTAACCGCGCGTCATGCAGGCGCACCCCTTGTCATTTCTCATCACAAATGCGCAGGTCGCCTGAATTGGGGGCGATCACGAGAGACGCTCGCTTATATCGATCAATTACATCAACAACAGTCGATTCATCTTGATGTCTACCCCTATGTCGCAGGTTCGACCATGCTCCGCCTCGACATGGTTGACGAGGAAACCGAGGTGTTGATTACCAGCAGTGAGCCCCACCCTGAGATGGTTGGTAAGTCGCTTGCAAGTATCGCTGCAGCATGGCAAATCTCGCAGCGAGAGGCTGCTCAACGCCTGATTCCTGGCGGTGCGTGCTACTTTCAAATGCATGAAGACGATGTTGTCCGAATCATGCAGCACCCGCGAGCAATGATCGGGTCTGATGGTATCCCCCACGATACAAAGCCGCACCCTCGCCTGTGGGGGACCTTCCCTCGGGTTCTTGGCGAATATGTGCGGCATCGCCGCGCCTTAAGTCTTGAAGCGGCGGTTCACAAGATGACAGGTCTTTCAGCGAACACCTTTAAGTTGGGCAATCGTGGCCTCATTCGTCCTGGTATGGTGGGCGATCTAACGATCTTCGATCCAGACAGCATTGAAGATCTTGCAGACTTTCAAGAACCCACGCGCGTATCAAAGGGCATCGAAGCGGTCTATGTGGCAGGCCAGTTGAGTTACGACTTACATGGTCGAGTCTTGAATCGATACGGTCGTTTTATCACGCGTTCCGATCGAATCAACTAGCCTCACAGAGTTCGCTCAGGAGTGCGTAGAGTAATTGCAAACCCGCATCGATGTCTTCAGCGTGGCTGTGCTCGGCAGGGTTATGACTCAGTCCTCCAACGCTCGGTATAAAAATCATGGCAGTTGGGCATACCCGCGCGAGCATTTGGGCATCATGGCCTGCGCCAGAGACGATTCGTTGATAAGAAAGGCGACGTGCTTGCGCTAAACGTTCTATGGTGTTGATCAAATCAAGGTCGAATGCCACAGGTTCAAATCTCGCAAGCCTGCTTTGGCGAATCTCGACCGATTCTTCCTGTGCGATCCTTGCAATCGATTTGCTGAGCGCTTCTTCGGCCGCCTTGAGTAAAACTTCATCACGGTTACGTAAATCGATGCTTAAACTTGCCTGGCGTGCGATCACATTAATCTGGTTTGGCTTGAGCTCGATGCGGCCTACCGTGCCGCGTTGCGATGCACCTATCCGATCACAAAGGTTGCGAACCTCGCAGGCAATTCGCGCCGCGGCATAGCCGGCATCGCGGCGCATCGACATCGGGGTCGTACCCGCATGGTTAGACTGACCAAAGATTTGCAGGCCTTGCCAGGAAATGCCTTGAACCCCTTCAACCACGCCAATTTGACAGTGCTCCTGCTCGAGGATTGGCCCTTGTTCAATATGCAGTTCAATGAATGCTTTCGCTTTGATGTGACCGGGTTTCAACTGGCCTGCATAGCCGATCCTGGCAAGCTCTTCGCCCAGTATTGAGCCATCGATGCCCACAATGCCAAGGGCTTGTTCGAGCGGCATGCCTTGAGCAAAGACAAGAGAACCCAGCATGTCAGGTACATAGCGTGCACCCTCCTCATTGGTGAAGGCGCACACGACTAAGGACCGACGCGGCTTGATCCCCGCCGTCTGCATGCAGCGAATGATCTCTAAGCCTGCGAGAACGCCAAGACATCCGTCATAGCGACCACCTGTTCTCACGGTATCGATATGAGATCCGGTCATGATCGGATCGAGTTCGGGCTCGGCACCTTCAAAAGTGCCGAATAGGTTGCCGATCTGGTCGATTTGTACATTTAAATCGAGGGACTTCATCACATCGACAAGCCAATCCCGGCCCATCCGATCTTGATCGGTTAGGGCAAGTCGGCTGCATGCCCCATCGTCTTGTAAGCCGATCTGGGCAAGTGCGTGAAGCTGATCTAAAAGATAGTCTGTTCTAGGTTGGGGCGGCTGTTGAATAATCGTTCGATAGATCTCAGGATCAGTATTTCCTTCGCTTCCAATAATCAGAACACGTGAACGAGCGTCAAGACCAAGCGCTTGGGCAAGATGGGGCATTGCCTGACCTGCCTGCAAGAGTGCGAGACCTGCTGCACCGGTCTCGCCTGAAATTACCGAGGAGTCATCGCCCTCGCCTCGGTGGAGCGATCTCATCGCTTCGCGGACATCGTCCTCGCAAACCACACATGCATCGTCCGCGGCACGGCTCAATATCTGCCAGGCAATCGGCGAAACTTCGCCGCAAGCAAGCCCGGCCATGATGGTTTGCAGGGAGCCTGTGACGGCAACAGGATGTCCAGCGCGCATCGATTGAAAATAGCAATCGGCAAGCATGGGCTCAACCAGAATAAAGCGAGGTCGCTTGGCGCCCCAGTGATACCAGAAGTAAGCGCATAGCGAGGCTGCAAGTGCGCCAACGCCAGCTTGAACAATGACATGGCTTGGCGCTTCAGGCAACTGATCACAAATCTCCTGCGCCATAAGTCCGTAGCCGTGCATAACTTTACAAGGTATATCGGTATAACCTTCATAGCTTGTATCGGAAACAACATACCAACGATTCGCCTCAGCCTGACGCTGAGCCTCGCGGACCGAATCGTCATAATTGCCCTTAACCCGGGAAACCTTGGCTCCAAAGGCCGCTATTGCCTCGCATCGCGATTGGCTGACT
>VGHV01000002.1 GCA_016868095.1 Betaproteobacteria bacterium | reverse complement strand
CCACGAACCTTGCGGCGTGGTGGCGGCAGTAGGCCCTGGCGTGTCGCCTGCCATGGCTCGCGAAGGCATGCGGGTCATGCAGCATCACTATCGCGGCTGTGGCGTTTGCGACCATTGCTCAACGGGTTGGATGCAGCTTTGCGTGGACGGTGTCGCCGAGGTCTACGGTGCCACAGGCCATGGAGCCCATGCGCGATATATGAAGTGCCCTGCGCGCACCCTGGTGCCACTGCCCGATGCCTTGAGCTTTAAAGCTGGAGCTGCGATTTCTTGCGGAACGGGAACAGCTTGGGGCGCTTTACACCGCCTGCAACTCACCGGTGATCAAACGATTGCAGTCTTTGGGCAAGGCCCTGTTGGTCTTTCGGTCACATTGCTGGCTGCTGAAATGGGCGCCCGGGTGATCGCACTCGATACCAGTCAAGAGCGACTCGATCGTGCAAAGGCCTTTGGTGCGGATATCTTGATCAATCCAGCCGAAGTTGATGATGTGGTGAGTGCAATTCGCGATCACACCCACGGCCGAGGTGCTCATGCCTCGGTTGACGCATCCTCATCACCCAAAGCCCGCGCTCAGGCCGTTCGCTGCGTTCGCACCTGGGGCAAGGCTTGCTTTGTAGGCGAAGGCGATAGCGTCACGCTTGATGTGAGTCCCGATTTGCTGCGTCGCCAGGTCACGCTCATCGGTTCATGGACTTTTTCCACAGTGGGCCAGGCCGCCTGTGCCGAGTATGTGGCAGACAGAGGCGTTGATCTCGATCAACTTTTTACCCATCGCTGGACGCTTGATCAGGCGCCTGAAGCTTATGCACTCTTCGATCAGCAAACCACCGGTAAAGGTGTGTTTGAACCGGCCTAACACGCGGGTCTAAAAACCTAGCGAACATTCAGTAAGTCATTTAGCCCCCATGAAACGCATCGACCCCCAGGTCGATGCCTTCACCTTGGGCACTGTTGCTGCCCGTCGCTCGAGCCAGTACTGATAAGCTGGAGGCAGCATAGTGAACTTGGGATCAACCCCAAGCTTTTGTGCGGCGTCGACCGCCCAATTCGGGTTGTATAACAATTCCCGAGCCAAAGCGATCAAATCAGCCTGACCCGATTGCAGAATTGCCTCGGCTTGTGTTGCGTGGACAATGAGTCCAACCGCCATGGTGAGCAGACCCGCATCGCGCTTGATCTGTTCGGCATAAGGGACCTGATAACCTTAGGCTGGCTTGGCGGCCCCAGAAGGCGGCTTTCCAAGGATGCCGCCAGCACTGCAATCGATCGCATCAACCCCAAGACGCTTGAGTTCGCGCGCAAGCACCACACTTTGCTCCGGACCCCAGCCCGCATCGTCTTGGACCGACAAACGCATGAACAAGGGCTTTGCGGCTGGCCAGCGCGCACGGACCGCTTCGGCAACCTCAAGCGCAAAGCGCATCCGTTTGGACTCAGTGCCGCCGTATGCATCTTGACGCTGGTTGGCAAGCGGCGACAAAAATTCATGGATCAAAAAACCATGCGCTCCATGCAACTCGATCATGTCAAAACCGGCTCGATCGGCTCGCTCGGCTGCTTGGGCGAATTGCTCGACCACCGAAGCGATTTCGTCGATACCGAGTGCACGTGGCACCGGCCAACCCTCATCGGCAGCAAGAGCGCTCGGGGCCACTAATTCCCAGTCATCCCAATCCTTGACCGAGCGCGCGGTATCGCTATCGGCAGCAACCGGTCGCCCGCCTTCCCAGGGACGCATGCAACGTGCCTTGCGCCCTGAGTGGCCTAGCTGAATACCCGATTTTGCGCCGCAGTGCTGAATAAAGCCTGCCATGCGTGCAAGCCCTGGAATAAAGCAATCGTCCCAAAGGCCCAAGTCGCCGACCGTGCCACAACCACGGCGCTCAACCTTGGTCGACTCCATCATGACAAGGCCAGCCCCACCGGCGGCAAAACGTCCGGCATTCATCAAATGCCAGTCATTAACATAACCGTCGACAGCAGCGTATTGGTGCATGGGTGCCACAACCACCCGATTGGGAAGTTCGCAATAACGAATCTTCAAGGCACTAAAAAGTTTTACTGAATTATCCATTTAAATTTGATCTTTTATTTTAAGTATTGATCTACTATGTGTATCGAAAAGATGGCTCAATCATAAGCACGAAGCAGGGCTTGGGTGCCACGACGCCCATAGCCTTGTGCCATCAAGCGATCGTACAAAGCCTTTGCTTGGGAAAGACCTGGTAGAGACAATTGCATGCGCTCGGCCTCCTCAAGCGCAATACTCATGTCCTTGACGAAGTGTTCCATAAAAAAGCCCGGCTCAAAGTCACCGCGCAAGATCTTGGCACCCACCGTATTGAGCTGAAAACTTGCAGCGCCTCCACTCCCAATCGATTGCATGACCAAGCTGGGATCCAGACCGCTTCGGCCCATATAGGCGATTGCCTCGCAAACACCCATGAGCGTGGAAGCGATCACGATTTGGTTACACATTTTTGCATGCTGACCGAAACCAGCAGGCCCTTGCAAAACGATTTGCTGGCCCATACAGGCGAACAAAGCTTGCGCCCGATCAAAGGCAGCCGCTTGGCCGCCCACCATAATCGATAGCTTGGCCTGCCTTGCGCCGATATCGCCCCCTGAGACCGGAGCATCAAGACTGCTCAAGCCGAGCACATCAGCCGCATGAGCGATCCTCCTTGCCAGGGCAGGACTTGAGGTTGTGAAATCGATGAGCAGACCGCCTTTGGGTATGGCTCCAAGTAGGCTTGCCCGATTCGGCGTATCCAGACCCATGCCGCCCCAATAAAGCGACTCCACATCACTCGGATAGCCGAGCATGGTGCAAACCACATCGCACTGCGCAGCGAGCGATATGGGGTCGTCGTGCCACTGGGCACCAGCTTCGATCAAAGCCTGAGCCTTTGGCTTGCTGCGGTTGTACACATGAAGCGGGTAGCCTGCTTTTAACAAGTGACCTGCCATGCTTTGGCCCATGATGCCGGTGCCAATCCACCCCACTTGAGGCAATGCTCGATGAAGGACCTTTGGGGCGGCGGGCTGGCCTTCCAATAGCGTTGACGCTGTCGGCACCTGGGGTGCTTGATCTGTGGCTGGGGTTTCGACGCTCATCCTGGCTCCGTTTGCTTGCATTTCAAATTCACCCGGTTTGCGACTTGCAGTCAGCTCGGGTGCGCTCTAGGCTGTGGTAAGAAACTACTTGAAGCACCACGCGTGTTGTAGGGGTGGTGCCCCAATCATGAAAGCTGGAGCATAGCGTGAGCGCAAACGATCAAACACAACATCAGCTGGATGCCGTCATTATTGGTGCCGGATTTTCGGGCCTTTACCAAATGCTGTGCCTGCGTGACCGTCTTGGTTTATCGGTACTTGGCCTGGACATGGCCGATGGCGTTGGTGGTACCTGGTATTGGAACCGCTACCCAGGAGCGCGATGTGACTCCGAAAGCCACTCCTATTCCTACTATTTTTCGGATGAACTGCTGAAAAATTGGACTTGGAGCGAGCGCTACCCAGGTCAAGCCGAGATTCTCGCGTATTTGAATTTTGTTGCTGATCACTTCGACCTTAAGCGCAGCTTTCGCTTTAAAACGAAGCTGTTGTCCGCGCACTACGACGAGCAGGCGAATCTCTGGGAGCTTTGTACCGACGACGGTGAACGCTACCGAACCCGATTTTTAATCTCTGCCGTTGGCAATTTATCTTCGGCCAATATTCCCGCCATTCCCGGGCTTGACCGCTTCAAGGGCTCTTGGTATCACACCGGTCAGTGGCCTCACGAAGGTGTCGATTTCACCGGTTTAAGCGTGGGCGTCGTCGGCACGGGATCCACAGGGATTCAGGCAATTCCGGTCATCGCAGCACAGGCTAAGTCACTGACAGTTTTTCAGCGTACCGCCAACTACAGCATCCCGGCGCACAACGGCCCGCTTGACGACGCTTTTAAGACCTATTGCAAAGATCATCCGGATGAGATTCGAACCATTTTGCATGCAACGCCCAATGGCCACCCTTTTTATATCAGTGAGACGTCTGCGCTTTCGCTGTCCGAACAAGAGCGTCATGCGATCTATGAAAAAGCCTGGGAAAAGGGGGGCTTGCGCTTTCGTGCAAGCTTTAAGGATTTACTGAGCAGTGAAGAAGCCAACAAGACAGCTGCCGAATTCATCAAGCAAAAGATCCGCTCGATGGTGAGAGACCCGCGCAAGGCCCAAGTGCTCAGCGACATTGATCACCCATTTGCTGCGAAGCGCCCGCCGATCGATACCGACTATTTTGAAACTTATAACTTAGAGCATGTGGATTTAGTCGATATCAGGGAAAATCCCATTGCATCGATTACTGAAGAGGGTATAAAAACCAATAACGCTCTATTCAAACTCGATGCCATTGTTTTTGCAACAGGATTCGACGCAATGACTAGACCGATCTTAAATCTAAATCTGAAAGGACGAGACGGTTTAGCCTTGAGCGAAGCCTGGGAAGCAGGGCCCACCAACTACATGGGATTACAAGTACCAGGCTTTCCAAACTTTTTTATGGTTACAGGCCCAGGCAGTCCCAGCGTCCTAACCAACATGCCGGTTGCTATCGAGCAACATGTTGAATGGATCAGCGCCTGTATTGCCCATATGAAGGCTGAGGGCCTCAAACGTGTTGAACCGCTACCTCAGGCCAGCGCGCAGTGGATGCAAGAGGTCAATCAGGCTGCAGCGGCAACCTTACTACCAAAGGCAAAACACTCTTGGTATCTCGGGGCAAACATACCAGGCAAACCCCGCGTGTTTATGCCCTACGCGGGTGGCATGGCTCATTATCGAAAGCGCTGCGAAACAATAACTGCAAACGGCTACGAAGGATTTCTCATGGCCTAATCAAGCCATCGGCGGCAGCGCCGTGAACATCCATCTCGTAGTCAAGACCTTGTACGGGTGGCCTTGCGTAGTGCCAGCATAAGCCTGCTGGCGCAATGCCTCGCGCTGCCATTATCGGACCCACCAAGTGGCCGATATTTTGAACCGTATAAATTTGGGCACTATTTGCATCGGACCACTCAAAACCCAATCCTGCCAAGCGCAATCGCATCGTTTCCAGAACATAGTCGACTTTGCAAGCCAGACCCTCTGGCGAGTTGTCATGCAAGGCCACGATCCTGTCTCGATAAGCTTCGCCAGCCCTCTCGCTTGCCTCGCCGCTTCCAGCAACCATGAATCCGCCGGTGAGTCGCGCGCCGGCCGGGACGGTGTAAGAAAAGGCATACATCGCAGGTTCAGCGGGTGGGTCGTACAACGGACAAACATTGGTGCGCGCCACCGGATTGTCCTGGCTGTCGCCGCCTGCAAACAAACCCCAGGACTGTAGCTTTTGGACATAAACCCTGTTGAACTCGACAAAGCCCTGCTCACTAAAAGGCGCTGGTGAACGCAATTCACAATGGGCAAATGCGCTCGTCGGTCTGCCAATCGCGGTGAGATGCTGTTCAACCGCTGCAAATGCCTCAGCAAGCGGCAAGGGCTTTGAGAATCGTTGACGGACCATCGCAAAGCCTTGCGCTGCCGCTACGCCGCCCGAGTACTGAAAAACAGCAGGCAAATACATAAAGCCGCCTGCTTCAAACAACTTTGACTGAGGTACCGTCGTCATGAATCAACATCCCCAAAAAGTAAAAACATGAACTTCGAAGATGCATGATAGCGAGATGAGCAGCCTAGGCCGACATAGGCCTTGGCTTCGCGACACCGATATGCTCTGCTTCAAGGGCTTGTCGAACTTAGCTTCGATACCCCGATGTGCTCTACTTCAAGGACTCGTCGAACTCTGCTTCAATATGTCGATGACTCCTCCATCAAACATCCGATGATTGGACTTTTACTCACTGGCGGCGGCGCTCGTGCGGCCTATCAGGTCGGCGTCCTGGTCGCGATTGCTCATGCGCTTAGAAAACGGGGAGAAGGACAGGACCTAAGCGGCCATCCCTTTAAGATTCTTTGCGGCACATCGGCAGGCGCGCTCAATATAGCAACGCTTGCCAGTCATCCTGAAGGGTTTTTGTCAGCCGTACTTCACCTTGAACGCATCTGGAGCAGCTTTCGTGCCGAACAGGTCTTTGTAGCCGACAACATCGGTCTGGCCTCGTCAACTGGCAAGTGGCTGAGCGCACTCACGCTCGGTTGGCTCAGCGGGCACACGCCCAAGGCACTCCTGGATACTTCGCCATTGCGGCGACTCTTAAGTCGTGAGCTCGACTTAAGCCAGATTGATCGGCATCTTGAAGCCCGAGACTTACACGCGGTTGCGGTCACCGCCTCGAGCTATAGCAGCGGAGAACACCTCACGTTTTATAGTGCACCGAAGGCGCTTGAGCCCTGGCAACGTGCCAAACGCAAAGCGATTCGCAGTCTAATGACCATTGAGCATCTGCTTGCTTCAAGCGCAATTCCGGTATTATTTCCGCCCGTCGCACTTCAGGTCGAGGGACAAACCCAGTGGTTTGGTGATGGTGCAATGCGCCAAGTCGCACCGATAAGTCCGGCAATCCACCTAGGTGCCAAGGCAATACTTGCTATCGGTACGCGCTCCACCGAGCAGGACGTAGCAACCGCGGAGCATGCGACCCAAACTCAGACCCAACCCTCGCTTGCTCAAATTGGCGGCCACGCGCTCGCTGGACTGTTTCTAGACAGCCTTTCGTCGGATGCTGAGCAATTGGCGCGCACCAATGAGGTTATTCGCCTCCTTGATCCACAGGCACGCACGAAAAGCGGCCTGCGAGAAGTCGCATTACTGCAAATCAATCCAAGTGAAGCCCTCGAGCCTATTGCGCTGAGTTTTCGACTTCATTTGCCCTGGATGCTGCGCAAACTTTTTGGACGGGTTGGCGCTACCGAAGCACGTGGGGCTGTTTTATTGAGCTATTTACTCTTTGAACAAGGCTTTACCAATGCACTGATCGAACTTGGCAAGCGCGATGCCCATGCGATGATGGATACTATCCTTGCCTTCATCGATCGCCACTCTTGATACAGTTCGCGCATGGGAAAAAAGTTATTTATCAAGACCTTTGGTTGCCAAATGAACGAATACGACTCAGCCAAGATGGCTGATGTACTCGCCGCCCATGATGCAACCGAGTTGGTCCAAACGCCGCAAGAAGCCGACATCGTCTTATTCAACACCTGTTCGGTCCGAGAAAAGGCCCAGGAAAAGGTATTTTCAGACCTGGGAAGGGTCAGAGCGATAAAGCAACAGCGCCCCGAACTAATTATTGGCGTGGGCGGTTGCGTCGCGAGCCAGGAGGGTGAGTCGATCATCAAACGGGCACCTTATGTGGATGTCGTCTTTGGTCCGCAAACACTTCACCGCCTGCCTCAGTTGATCGAGCAGCGTCGTTTGAGCGGCAAAGCCCAAGTTGACATCCGCTTCCCTGAAATCGAGAAGTTCGATCATCTGCCGCCAGCTCGGGTTGATGGTGTTACTGCTTTCGTATCGATCATGGAAGGGTGTAGTAAATACTGTAGCTTTTGTGTCGTACCCTACACAAGGGGTGAAGAAGTATCGCGCCCCTTAGAGGATATCTTGACCGAAGTTGCAGAGTTAGCGAGTCAAGGTGTTCGCGAAGTCACCCTACTTGGCCAAAATGTCAATGCTTGGGCAGGGCCAGTGCCCACTGAATGGATCGAGCCTGGCGAACCAGCTGATTTCAGTCTCTTGCTTGAGATGGTTGCACAGATTCCGGGGATTTTGCGCATCCGCTACACGACCTCCCATCCCAGGGAATTCACCCAACGCCTGATTGAGGCACACGTCAGAATTCCGCAGCTCGCAGCGCATGTCCACCTACCTGTACAGGCGGGATCGGATCGCGTGCTTGCCGCGATGAAGCGAGGTTATACCGCTCTTGAGTTTAAATCGATTATTCGGAGACTCCGTAAGGCCTGCCCGGAGATTTCGGTAAGTTCAGACTTTATTGTGGGCTTTCCTGGTGAGACTGAAGATGACTTTCAAGCCACGATGGATCTCGTGCGCGATCTTCAAATTGATCAGTCATTTTCCTTTATTTATAGCGCTCGCCCAGGCACCCCTGCGGCCGATCTCGAAGACCCAACGCCTAAGCAAACCAAACTAGCCTGGCTTGCCCGCTTACAGGATCTGCTCAATGCACAGGGTCAAGCACACTCGCAGGCTATGATTGGAAGTATTCAGACGGTACTTGTTGAGGGTCCCTCAAAGCGAAATCCCGACGAACTCTGTGGTCGCACCGCCAATCACCGCATCGTGAACTTTTCAGGTGAGCCACAATGGATTGGCTCAATGCTTGCCCTACGAATCACAGAAGCGTTCCCACACTCCTTGCGCGGCGAAGTCCTAGAAGCCAGAGCGATGGCATGACTCAGCATAAATCGGCGGCAAAGCGCTGGAAACCCGATCAAATCGACAATCGGCGTCTTGCCAATTTATGTGGTGCGCTTGAGGCAAACTTGAGGCATATGGAGTCGAGTCTTGATGTCAGTATTCGTCGTCAGCAGGGCGCTTTCGAAGTAAAAGGTTTTAGTCAAGATGCTG
Source organism: Betaproteobacteria bacterium (assembly GCA_016868095.1). Taxonomy (GTDB): domain Bacteria; phylum Pseudomonadota; class Gammaproteobacteria; order Burkholderiales; family Burkholderiaceae_E; genus UBA3064. The sequence continues at coordinate 20,650 of VGHV01000002.1, read as the reverse complement.
ATATGGCGATCGTAGCGCTCCAATTTTTTTATGCTCGCGCCACCCGTCCCCTCGAAGAAGATGATATTGCCCTCGGTTTAATTAGCCTGCGTGAGCAAACCACTGCACGCACGATTGATCATCAAGACTTAGGCAAAAGCGCTTTGGCCGAGCAAGGCGATTCAAGTCCAGCCCAGGCCGAGATTCGTTTGCACACAAAACGCAGCGACCTGCAACCGCGAACGCCCAATCAGCGCCTTTATGTGCAACATATCTTGAGCCATGACTTGAGTTTTGGTATCGGACCAGCAGGCACAGGGAAAACTTATTTAGCGGTTGCTTGTGCTGTTGATGCCTTAGAGCGCGAACAAGTCAAGCGGATTATCCTCACACGACCTGCTGTTGAAGCCGGCGAGAGGCTCGGTTTTCTACCTGGCGATCTGGCACAAAAAGTAGATCCTTATTTAAGACCGCTTTACGATGCGCTCTATGATTTGATGGGTTTTGAGCGTGTGAATCGAGCCATGGAAAGGCAAAGTATTGAGATTGCTCCGCTAGCTTATATGCGCGGACGCACACTCAACCATGCCTTTATTATTCTTGATGAGGCGCAAAACACAACCGCTGAACAAATGAAAATGTTCTTGACTCGCTTGGGTTTTGGTTCGCGGGCGGTTGTAACCGGCGATCCCACACAGATTGATCTACCCAAAGGAACGACAAGCGGCTTGATCAACGCAAGACGCATTCTCGATCAAGTTAAAGGTATTGCCTTTACCGAGTTCGATAGCTCCGATGTTGTTCGCCATCCTTTGGTGGGGCGTATCGTTGATGCCTACGAACGCCAGGCCCGACTTGAGCACTAAACAAGAAAAGCTTGGACACTGAAATCACCTTACAACGCGGCCAGGGTATTGTGCGTTGGCCAATTCCTACTTCGCGCCTTCGCCGCTGGGTAAAGCTTGCGCTTGAAGGGGAAGTCGCACATTTAAACCTGCGCTTGGTCGGCACCGAAGAAGGCAAACAACTCAATGCGCAATGGCGTCATGCGCATAAGCCCACCAATGTGCTGACTTTTGCCTACACGCAGCAAGCCCCCTGGGAGGCCGATATAATTTTTTGTCTTCCTGTTATCGAAACTGAATCGGAGCGCGCAAACATGCCTTTGGCGCAGCACTTTGCGCATTTGGTGATTCATGGGGTTTTGCATGCACGCGGTATGGACCATGAGTTGCCCGCTATGGCAGCGCTCATGGAGGCGCGCGAAGCCCAACTGCTGGCCCGTTTGCGCATGCCCGATCCTTATAAGGCGATGGACGCGCGAGCGTGACCACAAAGCTGCCCTTGCTCGTGCTCGCCCTGAGCCTTGCTGCGAGCGTTCAGGCGATGAGCTTCGGGCCAATTCACCATGAACTCTTGCAGGTTTTAAGTTTCGCAGCGGCGTTGAGCTTCATCGAACTGCGCGCCAAACGTAGCTGGCTGCTATTTTTTTACTTCCATTCCCTCACGCTTCTCATCGGCCTGTCTTGGCTGCATATTTCGATGACACGCTATGGCGGCATGCCTCAAGCACTTTCTGCGGCCGCGCTTGCTGCATTTTGTATGTATCTCGCACTCTTTGGCACAGCGGCCTTTGCCATATATCGACAAGCCATACTCCGCAACTGGGTCAAGCCGGGCCTGGGCGCCGGGTTTGCCTTTGGCGGACTCTGGGGCCTTTTTGAACTCCTGCGTGCTGGACTATTCACCGGTTTTCCATGGCTATCGGTCGGCTACGCCCATGTTGACGGTGTTTTGAGTCATTGGGCGGCATGGGTCGGCGTCTATGGGATCAGTGCCTTAGCAATCGCAGCCTCGCTGTGGCTTGCTGCCTTGCTGCGAGGTTCAGCGCCATACACGCAACAAGCGACCGAGGGTACGGCGAAAAAGCCATCGGTGTTGTTCAAAAGCGAGGGAAAGCCTGGCTTGATCATCGCGCTGGCCTTGCTCGTGATCGCCAGCAGCCTTTTGCAGCACAACTGGGTAAACCCAAGCGGATCATCATTCAGAAGCCTGCTGATGCAAACCAATGTGTCCCAGCTGCAAAAATTCGATGCGCAGCGCCTGCTTGAGCAGCATGAGCGAATCGTGAATATGGTTCTGAGGGCGCAGGTTGACTTGACGGTGAGTCCTGAGACAGCTTGGATCAGCCCCTGGGCGCACAGTCCATTAGAAAGCCGCGACAAACTGTTGCAGGCACTTGCAAAGCAAGGCGGGGTGCTCGCACTGGGCATGCCGCTTGGCAAGGACATCGAAAACGGCGAAACACTCCCGATTCGAAGCAATAGCCTTGTCTTGATGCAGGGCCAAGGCCACTGGCTTGGCCGCTATGACAAGCATCATTTGGTGCCATTTGGTGAGTTCGTGCCCCCTGGTTTTCGCTGGTTTGTTGAGCAAATGCGCATACCGCTGGGTGATTTTGAGCGTGGCAAAGGCCCAGCACCCATACATCCGGTTGCCGGGCGACTCATTGGTTTTAATATTTGCTACGAAGATCTTTTCCCAGAGGCCATCGCTTTGCAAGTTCAGCAAGGCGCCCATGTATTGGTCAATGCGAGTAATCTCGCATGGTTCGGCGACTCGCATGCCTTGCATCAGCATTTACAAATCAGCCGCATGCGAAGTTTGGAGTTACAACGCCCCATGCTGCGTGCCACCAACACGGGAGCGACCGCTGCGATTGGCGCTGACGGTCGAGTCCTGGCAAAGCTGCCCCATCTCAGCGAGGAAGTGCTCGTTACGAGCGTGCAACCGATGCACGGACTCACACCCTTTGCCAGGTTTCGGCTAAGCGCCACCCTTGTTTTTCTCAGCCTCATGCTTATCCTGGCCCTGGCAACAGCCTGGATTGAAGTGTCGGCGAACAGAGGGATTAAAATCTCGTCATGAACCCAAGCTTTCAAGAAATTATGCTGCGGCTGCAAGCCTATTGGAACGAGCAAGGCTGTGCGCTTCTTCAACCTTACGATATGGAAGTTGGCGCTGGCACTTTTCACACCGCCACCTTTTTGCGTGCGATTGGCCCCGAACCCTGGAAGGCCGCCTATGTGCAGCCCTCGCGCCGCCCCAAGGATGGACGGTATGGGGAAAATCCAAATCGGCTGCAGCACTACTATCAGTACCAAGTGGTGCTTAAGCCCTCGCCCACCGACATTTTGGAGCGCTATTTAGGATCCTTGCGTGCGCTGGGCATTGATACCCAACGAAACGACATTCGCTTTGTTGAAGATGACTGGGAATCTCCAACCTTGGGTGCTTGGGGTCTGGGCTGGGAAGTCTGGCTCAATGGCATGGAAGTGACCCAATTCACTTATTTCCAGGAAGTAGGCTCGCTTCGTTGCCAACCGATCACGGGCGAGATCACCTATGGTCTAGAGCGTCTTGCGATGTACTTGCAAGGTGTTGAGTCGGTCTACGATCTTCGTTGGACCGAAGGCTTGCTTTATCGCGATGTGTTTCATCAAAACGAAGTGGAGCAGTCGCGTTATAACTTTGAACTGGCCAACACCAGCTTATTGCTGCGTCAGTTCGACGCCTATGAGGCTGAGGCGCAGAAACTCATTGAACATCAGCTCGCCCTGCCAGCCTATGAACTGGTGATGAAGTGCTCGCACAGTTTCAATTTGCTTGATGCGCGAGGAGCGATCTCAGTCACCGAACGCGCGGCCTACATTGGCCGCGTACGCGCACTAGCCCGTAAAGTGGCGCAAACCTACTACGATGCCCGCCAAGCGCTTGGCTTTCCGATGCTCCCTGACCAGGATGCCCAGCATGGCTGACACCGCAAGCCTTTTGATCGAACTGCTCACCGAAGAATTGCCCCCTAAGTCCTTGCGCCAGTTGTCTGAGCGCTTTAGTGCTGCGATTCTCGAAGGCCTTGCCTCGCATCAGTGGCTTGACCGCATCGATGCGCAGGATTACAAGCGCTTTGCCACGCCGCGTCGACTCGGCATCCTAGTCCACCAGGTGCGCTCAAAAGGACTGCCACGCGAGCGATTGATCAAAGGACCCTCCTTACAGGTTGGACTTGACGCTGATGCCAAACCAACCCAGGCATTGATCAAATGGGCTCAGCGCCAAGGCGCTGCGATCGATGCCTTGGAGCAATTAAGCGACGGCAAGCAGACTGTTTTCGCATTCCGGCACACCGAGCCAGGCGCTTTACTCGTTGAGCAGCTCGAATCAGTGATCGCCAAGGCACTTGCCGATCTGCCAATCCCCAAACTCATGCAGTATCAACTTGCTGATGGAAAGACCACAGTAAGTTTTATACGCCCCGCCCACGCACTGCTTGTTTTGCACGGCGAGCGCGTTGTGCCGATGAATTTGCTCGGACTGCAGGCGAATCGTCTGACCCAAGGGCACCGTTTTCAGGGTGAAGCGCAGATAAGTATCGATCACGCCGACAATTATGAATCGATCATGCGCAACAAAGGCGCCGTGATCGTCGACATGGATGAGCGTAAACAGGCCATCCATGAGGCGCTTGTGAGCCAGGCGGCATCGAATGGCGCCCATCTCGGTGAGGACCAGGTCACTGCATCACTTCTTGAAGAAGTCACGGCACTTGTGGAGCGTGGGGCGGTGTACTGTGGAAAGTTTGACCAAGACTTTTTGAAAGTGCCACAAGAGTGTTTGATGCTCACGATGCGCACCAATCAAAAGTACTTCCCCTTATTCGACGCGCAACAAAAGCTTTTGCCCCGGTTTTTAATTGTGTCAAACATGACGGTTGACGATCCTTCGCTGATCATCCATGGCAACGAACGGGTGGTTCGACCAAGGCTTGCCGATGCAGGCTTTTTCTTTGAGCAAGACCAAAAGCAAAGGCTTGAAGCGCGTCTTCCGCAACTTGCTCAGGTGATTTATCACGCCAAGCTGGGCAGTCAGGCCGATCGAGCCCAACGTGTTGCCGAGATTGCATCCTGGATTGCTCAGCGACTCTCACTCGACGTCGAAATCGCCCGCCGCGCAGCTTTGCTTGCCAAGACCGATTTGCTCACTTTGATGGTGGGCGAGTTTCCTGAGCTACAAGGCGTCATGGGCCGCTATTACGCGCTTATCGATGGCGAAGACCCGGCGCTAGCCGAATCAATTGCCGAGCAATATCTACCCCGATTTGCGGGCGATTCGCTCGCAAAAACCCCCATCGGGATCGTGCTTGCGCTTGCGGACAAGCTTGAAACCCTTTGTGGTTTGTTTGCCATCGGGCAATTGCCAACCGGCGACAAAGATCCTTTCGCACTGCGACGTCAGGCCCTGGGGGTTTTGCGCATGTTGTTGGAATGCAAACTCGATTTGAGTCTCAGCGAATTGATCGATTGTGGATTGCGCGGGCTCAAGCACAAGCAAACCCATCCAAGCGCAAGCGCCGATCTGATCCGATTTTTTAACGATAGGCTCGCGGTTTATCTTCGAGAACAAGGCTGGGCACAAAACCTCATTCAAGCCTTGCTCGCGCGACCACAAGCGCAGTTATATCGACTTCAGGAGCGGCTTAAAGCCTTGGAGGCCTTTAGTCGCGAAGAAGCTGCAATCTCGCTGGCGGCTGCCAATCGGCGTATCGCTAATTTATTGCGCAAGCAAAGCCATGTGCAAGGCAGCAAGGTCGATCCGCGATGGCTCAAGGAGCCTGCAGAATTGGCGCTCTGGGCCAAAGTTTGCACCCTTCAACCCCTTATCGCAGCTGCCACAGCCGAGCACAACGATGCAGGCGTCTTAGGCCTGCTTGCACAGGCAAGACCCGAAGTCGATCAATTTTTTGAATCGATCATGGTCATGGTCGACGATCCCGTCTTACGTGGCAACCGAATCGCACTGCTCGTCCAATTACATGAGATGATGAATCGACTCGCCGACTTGTCGGCGCTTCATTGAGCAAGACCATGCTGCAACCGCGCTTTCTGATGCTTGACCGTGACGGCGTCATCAACCTTGACTCAGAGGCATACATCAAAGCACCCGAGGAGTGGACTCCAATTCCTCGAAGTCTTGAAGCGATTGCACTCCTCACTCAAGCAGGTTGGCGCATCGCTGTGGCAACGAACCAAGCTGGTCTTGCCCGCGGACTCTTTGACCTTGCAACCCTCAACCGTATCCACGCACGCATGCATGACATGGTGCAACGACAAGGTGGTCGGATCGAGGCAGTGTTCTTCTGCCCTCACCGTTCACAAGATAATTGTGCTTGTCGTAAACCCAAACCAGGGATGTTGCTTGAAGCTGCCGACCGATTCGGTGCCGACTTCAGCGGGCAGGCCTTTGTGGGTGATAGTTTGCGCGATTTGCAGGCAGCAAGCGCTGCACACATGCAACCTGTGCTTGTACGCACCGGCAATGGCATGCAAACCCTCGAGCAGGCCAGCCTCATTCCAGACGGCACCCAGGTTTATGACGATTTGATGGCTTTCGCAGAAACCCTGCTTTAAGTCATCACCCCTGGTTAAGGCTCACGCAGAAGATGGCAGCCCTCGGTAGTTTGCTCTTTGGACTCGTGATGCTCATCACGGTGATTCCCTACGCCTTTCTTACGTTGCTGTGGTCCCCCCTACCCTTGCATTGGCGATACAAACTTACCGTCGGTTGGCCTAAAGCGATGCTATGGGTAGGACGATGGTGTTGCGGCATGCGTTGGACCTGCAAAGGCTGGGACAAATTGCCTAATGGGCCAGCCATTATCATGCCCAAACACCAATCGACCTGGGAGACTTTTTTTCTTATCGCCTACATGCCCAGAGAAGCAGTGTTTGTCTTCAAACGTGAACTGTTATGGGTTCCATTTTTTGGATGGGGTTTAGGGCTCTTGCGGATGATCCATATCGACCGCTCAAAAGGCGCTGATGCCTTTGAACACGTGGTACGACAAGGCGCAGAAAAGCTCGCGCAAGGACGTTGGATCGTTATGTTTCCAGAGGGTACGCGGACTGAACCAGGCATCGAGGGTCGCTATAAAACCGGCGGCGCAAGACTTGCTTTAAGAACGGGCGTACCCGTTGTACCTATCGCTGTGAACAGCGGCGAGTGTTGGCCAAAAGGCGCCTGGATTAAGCGTCCCGGTCTTATTACCGTCTCGATCGGCGATCCGATTCCATCGGAAGGTAAGCGCCCCGAAGCATTAACCGAAGAGGTTCGCAGCTGGATCGAAGCCGAAATGCGAATACTGAATCCAGAACGTTATCAAAACACCGATCGATCATAGCCTGGAGAAGTTTGTGACAGGTAAAAGACTTTCGCGTTGGCTAAATGAACTACTGGGCCGCAAAGCAACTGAGCCAGCGCTCAAGCCCTTGGTTCAAGATCGTTTCTTTATGTATGACGGTCAAAGCATCGCCTACACACTGATTCGACGCCCAAGAAAGAGTATCGGTTTTAGGATCACAGCAAAGGGGCTTGAGGTCAGTGCTCCGAGCTGGGTAAGTCTCAAAGCGATCGAAGAAGGTCTAATCGAAAAGGCAAGCTGGATAAAGAAGCATATGAGCCGTATTGAGGGCGCATCAGCCTTGCGCCAGGATCGATATGACTATTATCTAGAACATAAAATGATTCCGCTTTGGGGGCAATCGATTCCCATGGAAAACACCGACAAGCCGGGATTCCGATTAGTGCAAGCAAATCATGCCTCAGACGAACAAAGCCCCGCCTTAGTCTTACACCTGGCCAAGGATGTCTCAAGAGAGCGCCTGATCGCCTGGCTCAAGCGGGAGGCTCATCGCGACTTCGATCCTCGAATCAAGCGTTTTGCAAGCGCATTAGGATTTGGGCCATCGAGCTGGCAACTCAGTTCAGCGCAGTCGCGCTGGGGTAGCTGCAACTCCAAAGCTGTCATTCGCTTAAATTGGCGTTTGATTCACTACCAACCCGAGTTGATTGACTATGTCGTCGTCCACGAATTAGCGCATTTAAAGGAACTCAACCACAGCCCTCGATTCTGGGCAATCGTGGAATCCGTCTTGCCTGACTATCGTGAGCGCCGCCAGCTTTTAAGGCATGATCACGACCCGGGCACCACTCTTCTCAAGGAGACCTAGCATGCAACTTTTGCACACCATGTTGCGCGTGGGCGATTTACAGCGCTCGATCGATTTTTACACCCGTGTGATGGGCATGAACTTACTTCGCACAACCGATCGTCCCGACCAGAAATATTCGCTAGCTTTTGTCGGCTACGGCCAAGGCAATCAAGAAGGTCAAGCGGAGATCGAGCTCACCTACAACTACGGTGTTGATCGCTACGAGTTGGGAACCGCCTACGGCCATATCGCCCTACTGACCCAGGACGCTTATGCCCAATGCGAGAAAATTCGCGCAGCAGGTGGAAAAATCACGCGCGAAGCTGGGCCTGTCAAAGGTGGAAGCACGGTGATTGCTTTTGTCGAAGACCCAGATGGTTATAAAGTTGAGTTAATCGAACGCAAACGCTGAGCCGACGTTTCCTTAAGCTTAAGCCTGCTTTCCACCGAGTCTCATCGCCATCGCGCACCAAGCCGATACAGGAATTTCTTGGGCGCGAGCCTCAGGCGCAAAACCCAGTGCACGCGCCTCATCGGCGTCCACGCCTTGATCGCGGAGCCAGCGAAGCAAGTGCGCGCGTAACATTTTGCGGCGCTGCTCAAAGCCAATCCGCAAAAGCGTCTCCAGTTTTTCTTGAGGAAAGTCCGTGCCGGGCTGAGGCCATTGATGATCTTGCTGAGCGACCAAGCGAAACACCGAAGAAAGCACTTTAGGCGGTGGATGAAAGGCTTGTGCTGGCACATCGAGTAAATGCCAGGCCTGATAACAAGACTGCATCATCACACTCAAACGCCCGTAGTCTGAGCTTCCCACTGGCGCGACGATGCGATCGACCACTTCCTTTTGCAGCATAAAGACCTGGTCTGATATCGCTGCTCTTTGATCCATAAGGTGGAACAATAAGGGTGTTGAAATATTGTAAGGAAGATTGCCAACGATATGGATTTGCTGCCCAAGCTCAGATACAAGTTCTATAAAGTTAAAATTTAAAACGTCAGACTCAACGAGCCGGCAAAAGCCTAAATTTTCAGCTTGAATGCGCCTTCGCAAGCGCGCAGCCAGATCCCTGTCAATTTCAATCAGGGTTAGGGAAGCAGGCTTTGCCGCAATCAAACCCTCGGTCAGTGCGCCCGTCCCGGGACCTATCTCGACGCAATGTTGCGTCGAGCGCAAACCAATTGCTTCATGAATAGCAGCAAGCACCGACTGGTCATGCAAAAAATGCTGGCCAAAGCGCTTTCTCGCCCGTACATGGGGCAGCGATACAGTCATTAAAGGCTATCGCCGCGATATTCCACGTAGGCGCGATCGCGCAACTCCTGGAGCCAGCTATCGTAGGCCTCTTCGGCTTTTCGCTCTCGAAGTGCCTGCCTTATTTGCGCGCGTTGCCGCTCAATCGGGGGGACATCAGTTCTTTTTTCTAAAACTTGAATTACATGAATACCAAAGGGTGAACGCACAGGACCGCTGACTTCTTTCGCTTCAAGTCGACTCATGGCACGCTCAAACTCGGGCACAGTATCACCCGGAAGCAACCAGCCAAGATCACCGCCCTTAGCCGCACTGCCATCGGCAGAATGTTTTTTTGCCAATTCGGCAAAATCCTCACCCGCCTTCAAACGCGTAACCATGTCCTGTGCCCTTCGCGTGGCTTCGGCCTCGGGTAGCGATTCACTCACCCGAAAAAGAATATGCCTGGCACGCCACTGGGCAACCGGCGGGCCAGCGACCGCGGAGACCTGGCGTTGATCATTTAAGCGAAGCAAGTGAAAGCCAGCTGCACTTCGGATTACCTGACTCAACTGTCCCGGCTTGAGCTTTTCAATTTCTCGAACGAACAAGGTAGGCAGTCGTTCGGCAGCGCGCCAACCCAAATCGCCCCCCGCGCTTGCTTCTGGTGCTTCGGAGTTTGCCGCTGCAAGTTGCGCAAAATTGGCACCTGTTGCTAGTTGCTGACGCAAGCCCGTGATTCTTGCGCGCGCCTTTTCGGTTTGCTCAGGACTAGCCGATTCGGGCAAGCGAATCAGGATTTGGGCTAATTGATACTCCGTATCGGCCGATGCGCCCAACGAGGAAAGAACGGCATCAACATCAGCCTCGCTCACCTGTACCCGCGCATCGACTTCGCGCTCCCGAAGTCGCTGCATCAACATTTCGCTGCGCAATCCTTCGCGAAAACTCGATAGATCGCGGCCCTGGCTTGCAGCGCGTCGCAGCAACTCGTCGCGCTCAAGTTGATTATTGCGCGCGATTTGATCGATCGCACGATCAACCGAAGCATCATCGATCCGCATATTCATCTCTTTAGCCAATTGCTGACCGGCGCGCTCAACAACCATTTGTTCGATCACTTGCCTTCTGACCACATCCTCACTGGGTGCTGCAATCCCGCGTTCTGCAAGCATGCTGCGGGCTTGAACCATGCGCTGTTTGACTTCGAGGTCGGTGATCGCCTCATTGTTCACAACGACTGCGATTCGATCTAAGCCTAGCGATTGCCCCCAAGTTGGCGCACTCACCAAGAGCAGGGACAGGCTCGCAATCAGCAATTTCTTAGGGTTCATCGCATTCTCATTCGTAGGCAAAAAATGGTGAATCTGGCATGCGCTCTCGCACTCGGCTGTAGCCTGGTATGCCCCGGCGCAATATATCAAAGGGGTTGTTTCCGATGCCACCGAGCCCATTTAGTTCAAGCTGGACAAATACAGCGGTGTTAAAAAGTTCAGGACCAGTCACATAACGCTGCAAGACAGCACGAAAAGCCCAGCAGTCGGCCTTTCGTTCAGCGCCCAGGAGACCTTCGATCACGCCAGGCCGAGCGTCAATCGTTTGTAACGTGACCGGATTTAGCACTTTTCGCTGAAACGAATAATTGCTTCGACCAAGCAATGACCAGGAAGCACCCAGCGGCCAGCGCCATGAGGCGTCGATCTGGCCAACTTGATTCTCGATAAATCGCATTTGCACATTCGCTAATCGCACTTCATCGGGTTGATAGCGCGTTCCAAGATAGGCACGAGCGAGATTACTGCGGCTTAGGCCAACTTGGACGCCGCCGTCAAGACTCCATGCCGCAAGCGGCTTGCCGCTTGCGACCATTAATAAGTCGCTTTGCGGATCGGTGAGCTGGGGTTGCCCGGCTATTTGCAGGCGTGGCTCAGTCAGGTGATGCCTCAAAGCCGCTGCAGCGCGAAAAAGCTCGCGGCCGGTGTCGCTGCGCAACAATCTCGAACTCAGCGCAAAGGTGACCTGATTGGCGTCAGCGATCCGATCGTGGCCGACAAATCGGTTCTCAGCAAACAATTGGGCGTAGCTGATGTCGGCAACGGCGGTGTCGAAGATCGGCAAATGCTTTTGATCGCGATAAGGCACATAAAGGTAGAACAGCCGCGGCTCGAGCGTTTGCTCCAAGCCATCAAGTCGTGCCACCCGGCGCTCCAGAAACAGACCACTGTCGATCGAAATTTGGGGAAGAACGCGTTGAGCCGCAGCACGATCAAGGATTTCCGGGCTTAAACCACTAAGACTAAGCGCTTCGGAGGGAACGAATCGATAGTCGGCTGCGTGGAGGGCTATGCTCGGTGTGATGTAGCCCCAAGGCTGTCGCCAGGGCATCTGCAGGCTTGGGTTGATGACGGTTCGCCACCCCTCGATCGAATCAAGCAAGGGTCTGCGAAAGCGTGCAAGCTCAAGCGTGCCCCCCATATCGAGGTATTGCTCAGCCCATTGGTTTGCCTGGCGATCGGCAAATCGATGCCAGCGCCACTCGAGTCGAGGCACCGCTTCATAGGGTGGTGAAGTTCTGGCGTCAAGAACGTTCTGATAAGTTGTTGCCGAAACCGTAAATCCAACGTCGCCAAAGCTGCGACTTGCATTGAAGGCTCTCGGAATGCTGCGCAGTGAGCTACCCAAAATATTACGGCTGTAGTCGACCAGATATTGGTCGTCTGAAACCCCACGGACATCCCACTGTCCGCTCCACCCCGCAAGGTTTTGGAAGCGATGCAGGCTTGACCAGTAGTACCTTGCATCGCCGGTTTTCAAGTCCTGAGGATTGAGCTCAAGACGCAATTCGCCTTGAGCCCTAGGCTCCAAGTAGCGACCCCATGCCCCGATCGAGACTCCCCTGAGCACTGAAAGCCGTGGATAAAGCGTCAAGTCGCGGTTGCTTGCGATATTGACGTAATAGGGCATGCTTAGATCGGCACCTGTGCGCGACGTCACACCCATCGTCGGTGGAAGCCAGCCACTTCGCCGAGTGTCGGAGAGCGGAAAACTAAGCCTTGGAATCGTTGGTGCGGCCACGCCCTGAAAAATAAGACGAGCCTGCTCAGCCTGGCCCTGTTCGCTGTCTTGATCCAATCGCAGTTTGTCCGCTTGCAATGTCCAGCCCCCTTCGTCGGGGCGACAAGTAGTGAACATGGCCTGCAAAAGGTTTACCTTGCCTGGGCCGTCAAACTCAATCCGCCTTGCCGTACCAAACCCACCAAGCGCAGGAATCGCAATCCCGGCATCTTCCATAACACCGATCTGGGTATCGAGCTTAAGCCGCAGTTCAGGACCTTGCACAATCGTGCCAGATTTAGCCAGCCGGACTTGTCCCCTGGCAAATAGCTCCTCGTTTTGATGCTGATAATCGATTTGAGTAGCCGACAGGGATGTGCCAGCCTGTCTCAGTTGGGCCTGGCCGCGAAGGCTGAGCTTTTCTTCAACCGAACCCTCTATATGCTCAGCCCACCCGTAGACCGGTCGCTTACCTGGGAGCTTGGCGAGCGCCGCAGAAGGTTCGATCTCGATTCGCAACCGGATCGCGTCATCCGATTGCGCCATCCCTATGAAGGGCAAAAGGCTTGGTAAAGCTATCAAAAGGCAGAGCTTGCGGCGCATCGGTTTATGATATCGCTTGCTTTCGAAGCTGCACCGCTTTCTTCATCGAACCCCGTCAAGGACAAGCATTCGTTTCATGGATTCCCGTTACGCCTTCATGGAAGACTGGCTTCAGTCGATTAGCTCCAAACACAAACTCCTTCCATCAAAACCCCAGCTTGCATCCAACGATGCCAGTTTTCGTCGCTACTTTCGGGTTGCCTGCGAGGGACCTGAGCAATCGCTGATCGTCATGGACGCCCCACCGCCTCAGGAGGACGTAAGGCCATTTGTCAAGGTGGCCCAGCTTTTTGCGTCAGCAGGGATGACCACGCCCAAGATTTTCGACCAATCGCCTGAGCAGGGCTTTTTGCTCCTAGAGGACTTTGGCTCACATACCTATCTAGACATCCTCGAGCAGCATGCCAAGCCATCAGAGCGGGTTGCGGTGGCAAGTGCGCTTTATCGCGAGGCGGGTCAGTCGCTTTTGTCGATCCAAAGCGCCACTCAAGCCAACAGCCTGCCCCTGTATGACGCAAAACGCCTGCGCGATGAAATGGGGCTTTGGCCGAGCTGGTATATCGCTCGCCACAAAGGCAAGACGCTTTCAGTGGCGCAAAGGCAGGTGATCGATCAGGCCTTTGATTGCATTGTCCAACAATGCCTTGCCCAACCACAGGTCTACGTGCATCGGGACTTTCACAGTCGTAATCTGATGCTGCTTGCCGGCGATCGCAATCCGGGAGTTTTGGATTTTCAAGACGCTGTCATCGGCCCCATCACCTACGATCTGGTGTCTTTATGGCGCGATGCGTACATCGCCTGGGATGAAGAGGTACAGCTCGATGGGTTAATCCGTTGGTGGGAGCTGGCGAAAAAAGCCGGTTTGCCGGTTGCTAGTGATTTCCCTGATTTTTGGAGCCAGTTTGAATGGATGGGTTTGCAACGCCATCTGAAAATACTTGGAATCTTCGCAAGGCTTTATTACAGGGACGGCAAGGACCGTTATCTCGCCGACTTACCGCTTGTTTTGTCTTACTTGTTACCTGTACTGATGCGCTATCAAAAGCTCGCTGCACTGGCCGATCTGGTGATCGAGTGGCTGGAATCCTGACCGAAAGGCCTACATCAGGGCTTAAGCCATGAGAGCCATGATTCTTGCTGCAGGACGTGGTGAGCGTATGCGCCCGCTCACGGACGAGATACCCAAAGCGCTTGTCCGCGTTGCGGGTGAGCCCTTGATTCATCGACATTTGCGTGCCCTAGCGTCTGCCGGCATCCGCGAAGTCGTCATTAACCACGCGTGGCTAGGCGAACAATTAGTGAGCTCGATCGGCAACGGCGCAGCTTGGGATTTGCATGTGCAATGGTCTGCTGAAGCGCAGGCTCTTGAGACAGCCGGCGGTATTGCCAAGGCCTTAGCCCTATTGGGGAAAGAACCCTTCTTAGTCGTGAATGCCGACATCGTTTGCGATTTTCGCTTTCAGGATGCTTTCGATTTCGCTGCTCAATTAGGCCTGGGCGACGAACCCTTAAACGCAGCGCTTGCATTCAGCCTGCTGGTTGACAACCCTGATCATCATCCGGCAGGAGACTTTGAATTTGAAGGGCAAAGGCTTACCTTTAGTGGGATTGGTGTTTATCGTCCGGAGCTTTTCGCTGGCATCGAGGTTGGGCAAAGCGCAAAACTCGGGCCGCTGCTTAAGGATGCCATGGCAAAGGGACGCTGGCGGGCTAAGCATCATGAGGGCTACTGGTGCGATGTCGGTACGCCCGAACGACTAGCCGAGGCTGAAAGCTGGTTGGCTGGCCACTCAAAAACGCTAAGCCACCCACCACCGGGCAGCAGCGATACGGGTCGATGAGCGGCAAACCCTTGATGACAAGGCTTGAGATTCACGGCCATGGACCGGGCGCCCTCGCCCTGCACCGTATGTTGCAGCGCGAGGGATGGGAGGGTGATACGGGACTACGCGAACGGCAGCAAGTCTCCGATGGCCATACCACGGCAAAGGCTTTACAAGCAGCACAGGCTTCACTCGCCACACGCAGCCTTGCGCTCTCGGCTGGTTCGCTGCAATTGATCAAGGCCTGTACCGGATCACTTCCCGCAGGTAGCGACATCACTTGCGTCGAAGTACAAATTGGAGCACGCGCAGCGAGCGCTGTCGGCGAGGGCTTGGTCATGCGGCACAGCGACCTGGCGCTTGAACAACTCGGGCGGGTCGTATCCTGGTCGACGCTGGTCGACCATCTCGATGCCAAAGCGATGCCTGGGGGAAGAAGCACAGCGGCACCCCAGGGAATTGCGCCTCATGACCTTCGTGAAAGAAGCCTTCAAAGGGACCAAGGTGCAACGACGTGCTCGAAGTCAGCTTGGCACATCCGGGTTTGGGCCGATGGTGATCCGGGTGAGGATGCCCTTGAAGAAGATGCTGATCAGTCAGCGATCGTCGGTCGTGTTTATGTAAGAGGTGCGCCTCAAGGCTGGGCCTTGGAGCGCTTTCTTGCCGATGGCCCACTCGCCTTATTACCCGATCAATCCCCACAAAGCATGCAACTGGTCTGGTGTGCCAACGCCAGACAGAGCGAATCGCGACTAAGGACACTGCGTGAAGGCCCCGCTCAAAGCGGCGAGCAAAGCCTCTTAAGAGAGCTCCATATGGCGCTACCTAAGGGGATCGAGCTGATGGGTATAGACCCCGGGTTGCAATGTGTCAGACTCAAACGCCGGGCACGCGCGCAAATCCTGCAGATTTGCCCGGAAGATCAACAGGTCGACGTCTGGATTGCCAACGCAGCGCAAAGCCTACACCCGGTGGCCGGTCAAGGCCTCAATTTGGGATTGCGCGATGCAGCCGAACTTGCACGGTGCCTGGTCACGATTCAACACATCGAGCGCCAGGGCGAGACAGCGCAGGCCAATCGGATGATAGGGCTGCTGAGGCGCTTTGAAGAGCATCGACAACGCGATCGTTGGCTACTCATGCGCATCACCGATCAGCTTGCCCGACAAAGCACCCGTTTTTGGTTTCAGGCCTTAGCCCCACAGGCGCTAAAAATTGCCAGACAAAGTCAACTCAAACGCTTCATCACACGCACCTTTGCCTTCGGACCACGCGAAGCCTGGCCGATTTGGGCCTAGAGCCTTTCCGAGCTTGCTATGATCGGTGAAACCTGCTCAAACCAAGCCCAGCATCAATGCCATTAAACCCCCTCATGATCGGTCCCTACAGGATCGCCCATCCGGTCTTGGTTGCCCCGATGGCTGGGGTCACCGACCGTCCGTATCGGCAGCTGTGCCGACGCTTCGGCGCAGCCTACGCGGTATCAGAAATGGCTGCCTCCAACCCTGCCCTATGGCGGAGCGTTAAAACATCACAGCGGCTCAATCACCAAGGCGAACCAGCGCCGATTGCCGTGCAACTTGCTGGTGCTGATCCCCTCATGATGGCCGAAGCAGCGCGTTACAACGCTGATCGAGGCGCGCAAATTATCGACATCAATATGGGCTGCCCAGCCAAAAAGGTCTGCGCAGTCGCTGCAGGTTCTGCACTCATGGGGCAGGAAAAGCTGGCCCTCGACATCATTGATGCAGTTATTCAAGCCCTGGCGAATCGTCGCGAACCCATCCCGGTGACCGTGAAAATGCGCACCGGCATCTGTGATTCCAAGCTCAATGCGCCACATCTTGCGCTTGCGATGGAAGCTTTGGGCGTTTCAATGATCGTGGTCCACGGGCGAACACGAGAACAGGGATTTCAAGGCCATGCTGAGTATGAAACCATCCGGCAGGTCAAACAAGCCGTGTCAATTCCTGTGGTTGCCAATGGCGACATCGACTCGGCAGCAAAAGCTAGACAGGTTTTAGACCAAACCGGCTGTGACGCTGTCATGGTCGGACGAGCAGCGCTGGGAAGGCCATGGCTTTTTGCACAAATCGCCGCTGAATTGACCGGGCAGCCAGCGATTGCCGACCCCAGCCTCGACGATGTTCGCGAGGCGATGTTTGCTCATTTTGAAGATCACATCCACTTTTATGGCGAGGCAAGCGGTGTCCGAAGCATTCGCAAGCATGTCGCTTGGTATCTTCCTCAGTGGGCCGGCCTCAGCGGCTTGCAACAAATCGATGGACTGCTGGTACAGGACTGGACCGAGCAGGCCCTGCAGCGCTTCTTCCACATCGACAGACCCGAATCCCAGCGTGTATTCTTAGCACAATGTTTTGATCTTCTTATGCAAAATCAATGGCTTGCGGCGGCTTGATAACATACGGCATGGCGCATTCAGCAAATCATACAAAGCAACAAAAACCATGAAGCGCGCCAACGCCCATCCGATGACGCTTGCTGTTGAACAAAGCCTTGAGCGTTATTTTGCCGACCTAGAAGGCGCAAAGCCGGCCGGCATTTACGATATGGTGATTCTGACGGTGGAGAAACCGATGCTGCAACGCGTCATGCTCGAAGCGGGTGGCAATCAATTGCGGGCATCGGAAATGCTCGGCATCAATCGCAACACCTTGCGCAAAAAGCTGCAACAACACGGTTTGCTCAACAAAACCATGGCGCCCTAGCCCTAGTTACCAAAGGCCAACAAAGTGATTCTTCCGATTCGTCGTGCACTACTTTCAGTTTCCGACAAAGATGGTCTGCCTGAACTTGCAAAGGGTCTGGTTGCACTCGGTGTCCAACTGATAAGTACGGGCGGCACGGCAGCCTTATTGCGCTCGCTTGGATTGGATGTCACCGAAGTCAGCGAGCTCACCTCGTTTCCCGAGATGCTTGATGGCAGGGTTAAGACGCTTCATCCGAAAGTACACGCCGGTTTATTAGCGAGAAAGCATAGCCCCGAACATATGGCAAGCCTTCAAGCTGAGGGCATTCAGACCATCGACTTATTGGTGGTCAACCTGTATCCCTTTGAGCAAACCATCGCCAACAAGGATTGCAGTCTCGAGGATGCCATCGAGCAAATCGACATTGGCGGCCCGGCCATGTTGCGCTCAGCCGCCAAGAATTGGCAAAGCGTGGCTGTGGTCACGCAAGCGTCGCAGTATCAGCATGTGCTTAGCAACATGCTTCTGGCAAAAACCGAGCATGATTGCGCCGGTCTAAGCGATAGTCAGCGCTTTGAGCTTGCTGTTAGCGCCTTCGAGCGTGTGAGCCAATACGATGTTGCGATTAGCCAATTTCTGAGCACCCGCAAGCCAAACCAAGAGGCAAGCCAGACTCAAAGCCAGGCATCGAGCTTTCCCTCACTATGGATGCAAAGTTTCATTAAGATTCAAGATCTTCGATATGGGGAAAACCCCCACCAAGCGGCTGCTCTTTACCGTGAGCCCGTACCCGCTCCAGGATCGCTTGTCACTGCCCAGCAAATGCAGGGAAAAGAACTTTCGTTTAATAACCTTGCCGATGCAGACGCCGCCTGGGCATGTGTTCGCAGCTTTACGGCCCCAACCTGCGTGATCGTCAAACACGCCAATCCCTGTGGTGTTGCTTCGGCTGATGATTGCCACGAGGCTTATGCAAAAGCATTTGCCTGCGATCCCACCAGTGCCTTCGGCGGCATTATTGCGTTTAACCGTGAGCTTGATGAGCGCACGGCGCTCGCAGTCTCGCAACAATTTTTAGAGGTATTGATAGCCCCGGCCTACAGCCCCAAGGCGCTCGAAGTACTGGCAGCCAAAGCCAATATTCGGGTGCTGGCGATTGATTGCCGGGCGATTGCGTCGCATGCAACAGGCGGTCAAGATGCCACAAGCGACTGGGATATCAAGCGAATCGGTTCGGGCCTTCTTATCCAGAGCGCCGATCGACACGACCTACAAACGACGGACTTGCGCGTCGTGACCAAGCGCAAACCAAGCGCTCAGCAACTCGCCGATTTATCGTTTGCCTGGCGTGTTGCGACATTCGTTAAGTCCAATGCCATCGTCTTTTGCAAAGACCAGCAAAGTCTTGGCATCGGGGCAGGACAAATGAGCCGACTCGACTCGGCCAGGATCGCGGCCATCAAGTCCGAGGCGGCAAAGCTTAGTCTTGTTGGATCGGTGGTCGCGAGCGATGCTTTTTTCCCCTTTAGAGACGGACTTGATGTGGTGATTGATGCCGGTGCTTCGGCCGTGATCCAGCCTGGCGGATCGCTTCGCGATCAGGAAGTGATCCAAGCGGCCGATGAGCGCGACATTGCCATGGTGTTTACTGGGGTGCGGCATTTCAGGCACTGAAGGTTTGCTCGTGCTGGGCATTGATCCCGGCTTGCGTCGAACAGGCTTTGGCTTGGTACGGCTCGAATCCGGCCACCAACGCTGGGTTGGTAGCGGTACCATCCAAACAGGTGATGGGTCGACAGCCGAACGCCTCGCTAAGATTGTTGAAGGCATTGACCAACTCATCCAAAGCTATCAGCCCGATGAAGCTGCGGTTGAAGAGGTCTTTGTTAATGTCAATCCAAGGTCGACACTGGTACTTGGCCAAGCTCGTGGCGCAGCAATTGCCGCCCTCGCGCTCCACAAGCTACCAGTCCACGAATACGCCGCGATGCAAATCAAGCAATCGATTGCTGGGCATGGGCGCGCAGCGAAGGCTCAGATGCAATTTATGGTGCAACGGCTGCTTTCGCTCGAGGGCAGTCCGACACCCGATGCAGCCGATGCGCTCGCCTGTGCGCTCTATCATTTGCAATCGCGAAAACTTGGCGCGCTGCAAGCACTTGCTTACGGGCGAGGCAGGCTACTTGCGCGAAAAAAACGCTGATTCAAGCACGTAAAACACTGATAATAGGCAATCATGATCGGTCGAATTCAAGGCATCCTGATCGAAAAATCACCACCTGCCGTCTTGGTTGATGTGCAAGGGGTCGGGTATCAGATCGATGTGCCCATGAGCAGCTTTTATGACTTGCCAGCGCTTGGCCAGAAAGTCACGCTACTCACCGAATTCATCGTTCGCGAGGATGCCCAACTACTTTATGGATTTCTCAGCGCCACCGAGCGAGAAGCCTTCCGCCTGTTGATCAAGATCTCAGGGGTAGGACCGCGAACCGCCCTGAGCATTTTGTCGGGGCTGTCGGTAGAGGACTTGGCCCAGGCTGTTGCCGCCCAAGAAAGCATCCGGCTTACTCGGGTCCCGGGTATCGGCAAAAAAACTGCCGAAAGGCTTTTGCTCGAATTAAAAGGAAAATTTACCGCTCCCCAGGCCGCAAGCCAGCACCAGGCGCCTCGCGATGATTTGCTCGAGGTCCAGCGTGCCCTCGTTGCCTTGGGCTATTCGGAGAAAGAATCAGGCGTAGCGCTTCAGTCAGTGGCGCCGGGCACGAGCGTTTCTGAAGGTATTCGCCAGGCACTTAAACAGCTGTCAAAAGGCTCGGCACGATGAGCATTCAACACGATCAGCTAAGTGCCACCCGCCTTATTGCCCCGCAGCCCCAAACACCTCAAGAAGAGGCCATCGAGCGCGCCCTTAGACCCAAAACCCTCAATGATTACGTGGGGCAGGCTCGAATCAGAGAGCAACTGGGCATTTTCATTCAAGCGGCTCGCCAACGCGACGAACCGCTCGATCATGTTCTGCTCTTTGGCCCACCTGGACTTGGTAAAACAACCCTCGCCCATATTCTGGCCCAGGAAATGGGTGTGAACTTGCGTCAGACCTCCGGACCAGTGCTTGAACGCGCGGGCGATCTCGCAGCGCTTCTGACCAATCTTGAGCGCCAAGATGTGCTTTTTATCGACGAGATTCACCGCCTCTCA
>VGHV01000001.1 GCA_016868095.1 Betaproteobacteria bacterium | reverse complement strand
ATGATCAGGCTTGGTCAGCACCTTTTGAGAGTCAGGAAACGGCGAGTGCTTTGCGTTGGAGTCAGAGTCTCGGTGCAGACTGGGTAGTACGGGCCGCCAGTTCGTTTCAAGCGCTTCGTACCAATGATCGTATCGCCTTTCCGGACGGTTGCAGCTCGGGTGCCGAATACCTCTATCCGGGGTTTTGTGCCAATGGCGATGCCGATTTGTATGACTACCGTAGCTTAAACGAGCGAAGGTTAAGCCGCGCCAACGAGCTTCGTCTGGAGGGACAGAAAGCCATTGCTGGTGCCAAGCATCAAATGGCAATCGCATTCAAGAAAACCCGCTTGGGCGAGCAACTTGAGCCAAGTCAAGCCTATAACTGGGTCGGCGTTACCAACTATTTCGCCTCGGTCATGCTCGACGCAAACCCACTCGCCGATAGCTTAAATAGTAATCGATGGCTTTCCACCCGCGAGTTTTCTTTTCAGGACCGTGTGCAGTGGTCTGGGCCTTGGGTTGTTTGGGCTGGGCTGCGCAACACCTTGATTGAGGCTCGTTCAGCACGAAGTGACGGCCAGCGAGCGACGGCGTTTGAACAACGCTTTAGCAGCCCATTTCTGGCCTTGAGTTATGAAACTGGAGGCTTTCAGCACGCTTACCTATCCTATGCCGAGGGCGTTGAAACCGATGTGGTGCCGAATCGCCCGACTATTTACCGCAATGCAGCGCAGCTACTCCCGCCCCAGCGCAGTAAGCAATGGGAGGCAAGCCTGCGCAAGCTTTGGTCTGATGCGCCGGGCATTCAAGCGCAGATCGCACTGACTGCCTTTCATATGGAACGACCAAGTGCGGCTGATGTCTCTGTGGACACAATCGGCGAGGGACCTGCCCTCGAACGTGTGGGCGGCGCCAATCTTGCGAGGCACCAAGGACTCGAGTTGCAAGCGAGCCTCAAAACGCCCAGCCTAGGGATGTTTCAATTTGCTGCGCAACGCAGCCAAGCCAAACTGGTCGACGCCTTAAACCCCAACCAAGCAGCCGCGCCGGTCCTAAATGTTGCGCCATGGAGTGCTCATCTGATGCACCGTTGGCCATTAGCTCAGCCGGATTGGCAATGGCAAAACCGCGTCTACGCGATCGGACGCAAGCCCGTCTTACTTTCAACCGAGTCGGCGGGCGATGTCGCGTTAGCACTTCCTGCACGCTGGCAGTGGGATAGCGCTTTAACTTGGCAGCAGAGCCTGCCGAAACTGCGCTTGCGTTGGACCCTGGCAGTTAACAATCTTCTCGATAGAGCTGATTGGCGTGAGGCGCCCACCCAGTATTGGGGTGGTACTTATCTATTCCCTGTTCAAGCACGCAGCTTGCGTTTGGCGGTGCAGGCGCACTGGTAAGCTCTCGCTCCTTTCAGTCTTATTTTTGTACAAAGGTCATCCATGCTTCTGCTTGATCGCTTCCTCACCAAGCTTTTTGGGCGAATGATCACTCTTTTTGGACAAACACTGTCTTTTGTCATGATGGCAATGACGCTTGGCGTGACAGCGCCTGGCGCTTTTGCTCAAACACAGCCAGCCTGGGCGGGTCAACCGATTCATCAGGTTGAGGGCATGCTGTCCTACCGATTACCAAATGGTTTGCAACTGATTCTGTATCCCAATGCGACCAAGGCCTCGACAACGATTAATCTGACAGTCAATGTTGGGTCGCGTCATGAGGGTTATGGTGAAACCGGTATGGCGCATTTACTCGAACATTTGGTTTTTAAGGGTTCGCCAAAGTTCCCTACAGGCATCGCTGAATTATCGAGCCGTGGTTTTCGCGTCAATGGCACGACATCCTGGGATCGTACTAATTATTTCGCAAGTTTCCCCCGGAGCGATGAAAATACCCAATGGATGATCCAGTGGCTCGGGGATGTGTTGGTCAACGCTTATATCCGGAAGCAAGACCTTGACTCTGAAATGACAGTGGTTCGCAATGAATTTGAGCGCGGTGAGAACAATCCTGTCGGTGTTTTATATCAACAGGTTTTTGCTGCCGCTTACACTTGGCACAACTATGGCAAAGCAATTATCGGTACCCGTTCTGACATTGAAAATGTATCGATCGAACGATTAAAGCGGTTTTATCAGCATCACTATCAGCCCGACAATGCAGCCTTGTTCGTAAGTGGTGCATTCGATCAAGACAAGGTTATTGCATGGGTACACGAAGCCTTTGGCGGCTTAGCAAAGCCAACCCGTTTGCTTGAGCCAACCTACACCGTTGAGCCTGTCCAAGAAGGAGCTCGTGAGCTCAAGCTGCGCAGGGTCGGTGAGGCGCCTGCGATTGTGCTTTCTTACCATGCGCCATCGGCACTTCACCGAGACTTCCCAGCCATGATACTCGCCACCCATATGATGGGCGGTCCGAATAATCGAATCAGCGAGCGCATTGTCAAGAAGGGTCTTGCAGCTGGGATTTGGGGATGGGCGCGTTCTGCACCCGAACCCTCGAATGTTATTTTTGCCTTGCAATTAAAATCAGATCAGTCCACAGAGAAGGCGAGGCAATCGCTGCTCGATCTGACGGAGTCGCTCCTGCGCGAACCCTTTACTGAAAAAGAGCTAGGTGCGGCAAAGGCCCATTTTTTGACGCAATATGAACAAATGCTAGCTGACCCCGAGCGCGTAGCCTACAACCTATCGGAGTCGATTGCGCTTGGTGATTGGCGTATGTTGTTTCAACAAAGAGATCGTATTGCTGCAACAAAACTCGAAGATGTCAATCGGGTTGCTGCAGCGTTTTGGATCGAAAGTAATCGCAGCTTAGGTATTTTCGAGCCCGAGCAAAAGCCCTTGAGATCGCCCGAGCAGCGTCAGGCCTCCGTGAGCGATGCCATGGCAGGCTTCTCGCCAAGAGGGGCAAGTGAACAGGGCGAAGCTTTTGATGTTTCGCCTTCTAACATCAAGGCACGACTTAAGATCGAAAAGCCGCTGCCGGGTTTGGTTTTGCAAAGCATAAACAAGCGGAGCGCTTCGAATCTGGTCGTGCTGCAGGCTAGTCTTCGCTATGGTAATTTGAAAGATCTGCAAAATCAGACCGATATGGCTTCGATGGCAATTGCCATGTTATCCAAGGGTGTTGTTGGGCAGTCCAGAAAAGATTTCGCCGAGGCGATGACTGCGCTTAAAGCAACCTGGAGTTTGCAAGGCGGAGCAGAAGGCTTGAATGTTTCGCTCAAGCTGCCTGCCGACCGTCTCGAAGATGGTCTCGGGCTGTTGCTAAAGGCCTTGACGGAACCAGCCTTTGATGCTGCTGAGTTTGAGGAGTTGAAAGCCTCTGCCATCGCCTCGATCGAGTCTTCGCGTCAAGATCCGCAAGCCATCGCCTTCCGTTCGATGGCCGCCAAGCTCTCGAGCTATCCAAAGGGCGACCCTCGCTATGTGCCCAGTTTTGAGGAGAGCTTGCAAAGCATTAAGTCATTGCGTCTTGAGGACGTTAAAGCATTCTGGGATCGTTTTGTGCGTCCAGGGCCGATGTCGGTGAGCCTAATCGGCGATGTATCGTCGGAGCGCTTGAACCGGGCATGGACGGATTTTTGGAAGCAATGGCAGGCCAAACGTCCAGCGCTTGTCGCTTATGAGCGTATTCCCCGACCTGCGCTCGATATCAGGGCGCATACCCAGCGCATCGACACGCCCGAGAAGAAGAATGCGGTTTGGCTTGCCCAGCAACGCTTTGAGCTTGCTGATGACCAAAGGGCCTACCAGGCATTGCGTTTGGCTATCCGAATCTTTGCGGGAGGCGGATCACCCACAGGTCGTTTATGGGACCGGGTTCGTGAAAAGGAAGGGCTCAGTTACGGTGTTGGCGGATCGCTTTCGGGTGGGGAGCCGGGTAGAGCCAGCTCAATCATGTTTTACGCAATTTTCGCACCGCAGAATCTAGATCGGTTGCAGCAGGCTTTGCGTGAGGAGTTTGAGCGTGCCAATGGCCAAGGTTTTCAAGAAGGTGAATTGCAAAAGGCCAAGCACGGTCTCGAAGCCCAGATCAATTTAGCCTGGGCCCAAGAATCCGTGCTTGCTGGGACCTTAAACTGGCTCGAGGAGCATTCGCGTGCTGTGGACCATTTGCAAGCGATGCGGGACTTGAGGGCATCGATCAAGCTCGAAGAAGTGAATGAGGCTTTTCGACGTTATGTTCGTTTGAGCGATCTGATCACGATCACAGCAGGTGACTTTGTTTCAAAGAAGAGCCCATGATGAGAAAGCCATTTGAAGGGATCACTGTTGTATCACTTGAGCAAGCGGTCGCTGCGCCTTATTGTTCTTCGCGACTCGCCCAGGCTGGCGCTCGTGTGATTAAGGTTGAGAGGCCGGAAGGTGATTTTGCACGGGGCTACGACCGGGCAGTGCACGGGCATGCCTCTTATTTTCTTTGGCTCAATACAGGCAAAGAGTCCATCGCGCTTGATTTGAAACAGGCGGATGATCTGGCGCTGATGAAGCGGATGATCGCAAACGCCGATGTCTTCATACAAAATCTCGCACCTGGCGCAGTCGAGCGTCTGGGGATCGGTTCTGAAGCTTTGCGCGCACAGCATCCCCGATTGATTACCCTCGATATTTCGGGTTATGGCCGAGAAGGCGAACGCGCGAACTTAAAGGCCTATGATTTTTTGGTGCAAGGCGAGTCTGGCCTGCTTGCAGTTAGTGGCCCGCCTCAAGCTTATGGCAGGATTGGCGTAAGCCTATGCGATATTGGTGCCGGCATGTATGCACTCTCGGCTGTCCAGCAAGCCTTGTTTTTGAGAGAACGAACCGGTCAGGGAGCGCGTTTGCATGTGTCGCTTTTCTCTGGCGCTTTTGACTGGATGGCCGTACCGCTACTGCATCAAATTTATAGCGATAAGGCGCCGGCCCGCGTGGGATTAAAGCATCCTTCGATTGCACCCTATGGTGGCTTTGAATGTGCCGATGGCGAAATCTTGCTCATTTCAGTTCAGAATAATCGGGAGTTTGCACGCTTGTGTGAACAGGTACTGGGTGATGCCTCGCTCGCCCAAGACCCGCGGTTTAAAGAAAACGCTGACCGCGTCAAGCATCGTGATGCGCTTGATGCTCTGATTGGACAGCGTTTTGCGGCGCGTAGCCGTCGTGATACGGAAGACGCTCTGCAAGAAGCAGATATTGCATTTGGTGGGATCAATAGTGTTGAGGCGGTTGCGAAACATGCCCAGGCCCGTTATTGGAAAATGCCGCTTGGGGAAGCTCAAATTGACATGATGGCGCCCCCATTTGATGCTGATTGGCAAAACGGGTCATTTGATCCTGCTCCGTCAATCGATCAACATGGCGAGGCGATCCGGTCGGGAGTTTGCTCAATCGTTGTAAGTTCGCTCAATCGTCGTAAGCTGATTGAAGCCGGCTTTGAAAACGATCAGATTTTAGTAACATGACAGCGCATAAAAATCATAGCCCGAAAAAGGAGTCCTCATATGTTTAAACCCACGCTTATGTCTGCACGCAGACATGCCCTTAAATCCTCAGTTGCAGTAGGTCTAAGTTTTGCTACTGCGGCGATTACCACAAGCCTTTTTGCGAGCACCGCTGTGCACGCCCAAAGCTATCCGACCAAACCCATTACCCTTGTTGTCGGGTTTGCAGCAGGGGGGCCTACTGATATTGTTGCTAGAGCGTTAGCTCAGTCGATGACGAAGACTTTAGGGCAGGCTGTGGCAGTTGACAATAAGCCAGGCGCTGGGGCAACTATCGCTGGTAACTTGGTTGCAAAAGCGAAGCCTGATGGCTATACTTTATTTATTCATCACAATGGCATGGCAACGGCCCCGGCGCTCTACAGGAAGCTGCCATTCAATCCTCTGACCGACTACGAGTATATTGGGCAGGCGGTTGATGTGCCGATGACTCTGATTGGACGCCAGGACCTGCCGGTTAAAAACTTCGAGGAGTTAGTGGCATGGATCAAGGCCAATAAAGCGAAGGTTAACCTTGCCAATGCTGGTTTAGGTGCTGTGTCACATCTATGCGGTACCTTGTTCCAACAAACGCTCGCCACAGATCTCACGACTGTCCCCTTTAATGGAACTGCTCCGGCTCTCACTGCTTTGATGGGCGGCCATGTTGATGTGCTCTGTGATCAAACGACGCAGACGATTCCGCACATCAACGCCGGGAAGGTGAAGTTGTTCGGTGTGACCACAAAATCGAGAATCGGCGCCTTGCCCAATACGCCTTCATTGCATGAGCAAGGCTTAAAGGATTTTGAAGTGGTGGTCTGGCATGGTGTATACGCACCCAAGGGCTCGCCAAAACCTGTCGTCGATACGCTAACCGCGGCGCTGCAAACTGCGCTTAAAGACCCTGAAGTCGTCAAGCGCATGAAGGACTTAGGCGCTGAGATCACGCCGGTCTCCAAACAAACCCCTGACGGCCTGCGCACTCATTTGAGCGCCGAGATCGACAAATGGGGCAAAGTCATCCGCGCTGCTGGGCAATATGCAGACTAAGCAGGCAAAGCCACCAGGCTTTGAGGCAGTCCAGGAGGCTGCCTCGCGGATCGCCGATCAGATTCGACGAACGCCTGTCTTGACCAGCGCCGAGGCAGACCGGCGCGCAGGAGCTCGACTGTTTTTCAAGTGTGAGAATTTCCAAAGGACAGGGGCCTTTAAGTTTCGTGGTGCCTTAAACGCGGTCCGCGCTTTAAGCCAAGCGGAGCGCGCGGCTGGTGTCATCACATTTTCCTCGGGTAATCACGGTCAAGCGATTGCCAGGGCTTGCCAGATCGAAGCGGTCAAAGCTGTGGTCGTCATGCCCACGGACGCACCGGCGGCAAAAGTACGAGCTGCGCAATCCTTTGGCGCTGAGATCGTTCGCTACGATCGCATGACCGAGGACCGTGAGGCGCTGGCCAAGTCGCTTGTTCAACGCGAGGGCTTTAGCCTCATTCCACCCTTTGACCATCCGATGGTCATCGCAGGGCAGGGTACGAGCGCGATGGAGTTGATCGAAGAGGTAGGAAGACTCGATGCCCTCTTCGTTTGCCTTGGCGGCGGCGGTCTCTTATCGGGTTGTGCTTTGGCTGCAAGTGCTCTTTCGCGAGGTTGTCAGGTGATAGGCGTTGAGCCCGAGGCTGGCAATGATGTTCAGCTGGCCTTTGCTCGTGGCGAGCCGGTGAGTATCGATGTACCCGATACCATCGCAGACGGTGCCCGTACAACCCGTGTAGGTGATATAACCTTTGCGATTATTCAGCAACAAGTAACGGCCATCGAAACCGTGTCTGATCAGGCGCTCATCGAAGCGATGCGGTTTTTCGCACAATGGATGAAAATTGTTGTTGAGCCGACCGGTTGTCTGGCTGCCGCAGCAGCGATGCGACAGCGCGAGTTTGGCGCTGATGCGAAGATTGGTGTGCTACTGAGCGGTGGCAATGTTGATTTGACTCAATATGGTGCCTGGCTGGCATCCACATAAAGTCCTGGCGAACTTAGGGACGGTGGTGCCTTGATGTGAGTTCAATCAGTGGCGGTTCGGTTTGGCATTGGCGGGCCTGGCGGCGTAAGACCGACTGGCAGGCCACGAGTCAGGCGATTGCTCACTTTCACCAAAGCGAGGGTCCAGCAGGTGGGGAGCTTCTCTTGCTTGGCTGCAGCGCTGGTTGGATGTTGTCAACCCCTTGGCTTAAGCGCTTTTCCCGCCTCATTGCAGTGGATCTAGATCCGCTTGCTGCTTGGTTGTTCGGCATCAGGCATCAGGGTTTGCAAGGGCTTGAGTGGAAAAAGCTCAATGCACTCAATGATCTCGATACGCTTTTGAAGTTACACCCCAAAGCTTCAATTTTGTTTGACAACATGCTTGGCCAGCAGGCCCTGATTAGCGTCGACGAAGGGCGATTCAGTGAAAGCGAACTCGCTGCTCTTGAGCGCATGCTGTCTGAGTTGCAGGTCCGTCTGAGAGGAAGAACTTGGGGAAGTCTTCATGATCGGCTCTCCGGTCCAGTCATCATGGCCTCTGACCAATATACGAAATATATTCATGCGCCCTTTGTCAGACGAAGCGACAAGCATCGATCCAATGACGAGCTCATGAGTGATCTCGCCGCAATCGACGGCTTGAAAGCTCAGGGCGAGTGGCTTGATCATTTGACCAGTGGTGTTTTCACCGATGACCACGCCAGAGCTTATGTACTGTGGCCTTTTGCCAAAGACTATTGGCATTGGCTGGAGCTTGCTTGGCTAAAGCCCAATTAGCTCTTATTGTAATAATTACGATTACATCAAGAAATTTCGTTATCTTTTTCACACGACCTGAGAATCATGCTATGAATCATATCCATCAAGAAAAGACTCCGTCGCAACAGCCCAACCCGCTGCTTCAGCACTGGGAGGCAAGTTTCGAAATGCCGCCATTTGATCGGATTCATGCCGAGCACTTTGTGCCGGCGTTTGAGTCGGCTATGGCCCGTCATCGCGTTGAACTGCAAGCGATTGGCGATAAAGCGCTTAAGCCTGATTTCAAGAATACAGTGCTGGCACTTGAGCAATCGGGTGAAAGCCTTCAGCGCGTGATAAATGTTTTCTATAACTTAACGGCCTCACACACCTCAAATGAACTCCAGGCTGTGGAGCGTGACATGGCTCCTCGCCTGGCTGCGCATTTCAATCAAATGATGCTTGACCAAGGACTTTTTACCCGGATCGATGACTTATATCGCGATCGTGACCGACTTGAACTTGATCCAGAGTCAAAGCGGGTGCTCGAGCGCTGGCATCTTGATTTTGTTCGAAGCGGCGCCAAGCTTTCTGAGCCACAAAGGCTGCGCTTTGCTGAGATCACAGAACAACTTGCAAGCCTGTACACCGAGTTTTCGCAAAATGTATTACATGATGAATCAAACTTCTCCATGGTTTTGCGCAGCGACGACGAATTAAAGGGTTTGCCCGATTTCGTTCTTTCATCGGCAAGGCAGGCTGCTATTGAACGCGAGGTGCCGGGTGATGATGCCCACGTCATCACGCTTGCAAGATCGTCTGTTACGCCTTTTATGACTTTTAGCCAGCGTCGTGATCTTCGGCAAAAGCTCTGGGCTGCGTGGTGTGCGCGCGGCGAGCATGAGGGTGTTCATGACAATCGGCCCTTGATTGTTGAGATCCTGAAGCGCCGTCAGGAGATGGCAAGTCTTTTGGGCTATTCGAGCTATTCAGCTTATGCGCTTGATGACAGCATGGCGCAAACGCCCCAGGCAGCGCTAGGCCTGCTCGAACGGGTCTGGGCGCCTGCTCGTTTGCGCGCCGAGCAGGAAAAGCGTGAGATGGAGGCCTTAGCCTTATCGCAAGGTGAAGTGCTCAGTATCGAGGCCCATGACTGGCACTTTTGGGCTGAGCGTTTGCGAAAGGCGCGTTATAAATTACAAGAATCAGAACTTAAGCCTTATCTTCAACTCGACCGGATAGTTGATGCGATGTTTGATGTAGCCGGACGACTCTTCGGTTTGCAATTTAAACCGATTTATGATTTAAAACTTTACCATCCAAGTGTAAAGGCCTGGGAAGTATTGGGGCAGTCTGGGGAGCACGTCGGCGTGTTTCTTGGTGATAACTTTGCTCGAGCCAGCAAACGCTCCGGGGCCTGGATGAGTACTTACCGTGATCAGCATAGTTTGCTTCACCCTCAGCGTCCGATTGTTGTCAATAACAATAACTTTTCACAGTCCGCCGGTCAGGCCTGCTTGCTTAGCTTAGACGATGCGCACACGCTTTTTCACGAATTTGGTCATGGACTGCATGGCCTGTTATCCAAGGTTACTTATCCCAAACTGGCAGGGACCAGCGTTTTGCGTGACTTTGTTGAGTTTCCTTCACAACTTTTTGAGCACTGGTTGCTTCAACCTGAAATGCTCAAGCGTCACGCTTTACATGTCGAAACCGGTGAGCCGATGCCCGATGAGCTGATCGAGAAAATTCTCAAAACCAAAACATTTAATCAAGGTTTTGCAACGGTCGAATATGTTTCATGTGCGCTCGCCGATCTTGAACTGCATCAGCGAAATCATATCGAGGGTCTCGATCTCGATCTGTTTGAGCAGGAACTCATGGCAAAGATTGCGATGCCCAGTGCTATTGGTCTTCGCCACCGTTTGCCTCACTTTTTGCATTTGTTTGCGGGTTCAGGTTATGCATCGGCCTACTATGTTTACCTATGGGCTGAAGTGCTTGATGCCGATGGCTTTGAGGCCTTTGTTGAGGCGGGTGATGCTTTCGATCCCCTCTTGGCCAAGCGGCTTCACGATCATGTGTATAGCGCAGGCAATCGCTATGAACCCATGCAGGCCTATGTTGCTTTTCGCGGTCGCGAGCCCGCCGTTGAAGCGCTTCTCAGGCAGCGTGGTTTGCAGTGAGGAAACGCTGTTTCATTTGACGTTGTCGGTAAAGTAGACCGACAACGATCAGCAGATTGACGAAATTCCAAGCGATGCCATTCATGAAGGCTGCCTCGTATGAACCGCTTACATCGAAGATCCAGCCAGACATCCAGCCGCCTAGTGCCATGCCACCGAGCGTAAACATGATAACAATCCCGACCCGAGTGGCCGCCACTTGGGGTGGGAAATATTCGCGAACAATAATGGCGTAGGCAGGTACGATACCGCCCTGGAAAAGCCCAAATAAGGCTGACACCAGAAATAGCGAGCTCAGGTCCTGAAAGGGTATAAAGAGTAATAAGGCGAGGCCCTGCAGCACCGAACCTAGCAATAAGGTTCGCAATCCGCCAATTCGGTCAGAGATAAGTCCGAAGATCAGTCGGCTAACGACGCCTGCCGCTAGCATCACCGAGAGCATTTGTGCGCCCTTGACAGCTCCAAAACCAAGATCGGTACAATAAGCAACAATATGGACTTGCGGCATCGCCATTGCAATGCAGCAGGCAACGCCAGCAAGACAAAGTAGCGCCAAGAGCGCGCCCGATGAAATGCCCAAGCTATGCTCTGGGGATTGTATGGGCTTGTTGCACGCTTGGGGATTACTGCTTGCTGCCTGCGCTTGATCGTTCGTGACGCTGCTGACAAGCACATGGCCAGGTGGCCGTCGTCTGAGGAGCAAAGCAAGCGGTAACATCGTCATCACGCAAAAGATGCCCACGCCCATCATGGTGTCGCGCCAGCCATAAAGGTCAACCCAATGTCGAACCAAAGGAGGCCAAATCGCACCGGCCATGTAGTTGCCAGAAGCGACAATGCCGACTGCGATCCCACGTCGTTTTACAAACCATAGTGATGCATCGGCCATTAAGGGTGCGAAGCTCGATGAGCTTCCGAGCATGCCAACCAAGAGTCCTTGGACAAGGCTAAAGTACCAAAGGCTTGCTGCGCCGCCTCCAAGAAGAAATCCAGCGCTAAGACAAGTACCCCCGAGCATGATAGGAAGCCAAACGCCAAAGCGATCAGCAAGTTTTCCCATCAACACCCCGCCAACGCCAAAGCCAATCATCGTGAGCGTGTAGGGCAGGGAGGCATCTGCTCTTGCAACACCAAACTCCTGCTGTACCTCCGGCAGGACGATAATGGCCATGTACATACCGCTGCCACCGATGATCATTAATAGCAGCGAGATACAAAGCCTGATCCATGCGTAATTCGAATCCACGCCTTGGTCGTTGATTACGTCGATGGCATCTTTGTTGTGCATGCCGTCACAGTAGCAGATCTATAGCGGCTTTGATTTCAGCGTTCCATTATCTTTACAGCGCCTTGCCCAAATCCAAGGTGGCTTCAGTCGCCATGCCAAAGGCTTGCGCCATAGCAGCCTCTGAAGGCTTACGATGCAGGCTGTGTCATCAAGTTTGCAGCTTGAACGCCTGCTTGAGCGTGTTTCAAATCAAACTAGCCAATTCTGGAGTAATCACATGATCAGTTATGAAGTGACCGACTGGGGTATGCCCTTGCAAAAGGCCATTCGTGAAACGCCCGTGCCACAAGGCACCGAGGTCTTGGTGCGCGTGACCTATTGTGGTGTTTGTCACTCAGATGTGCATATTCGGGATGGTTACTTTGATCTAGGCGGGGGCAAGAAGTTTCATATGTCCCAACGCGGAATGAAGCTGCCTGTGACCCTCGGACATGAGCCCTATGGGACGGTGTTATCGGCCGGACCACAAGCGCATGATGTACCGATTGGCGAGGATCGACTGGTTTACCCTTGGACCGGTTGCGGCAGCTGTGCGCGTTGCCTTGAGGGCATGGACAACTGGTGTCCAACCCCGCGCTATATCGGTATTCAAAAGTCAGGCGGCTACGGCGACCACATACTGGTGCCGCATCCGAAGTATTTGGTCGACGCAAGCGGTATTGATCCAAGTTATGCACCGATTCTGGCCTGCTCGGGGCTCACCACTTATAGCGCCGTCCGCAAACTGATGCCTTGTAAGCCCAGCGACTGGATCGTTGTGATGGGTGCAGGGGGTCTTGGTTTAATGGCCATTGCTGTCCTAAAGGCGCTGGGCCACGAGCAAATTGCGGTTTGTGAGATTCAGCGCAGCAAATGGGATGCTGCCAAGGAAGCCGGTGCAAGTGTTTGCATTGATCCGCTCGATGAAAAGGCGCTAGAGCAGCTGCAAGCGCTGCCCGGTGGGCTTTGGGGCGCTGTGGATTTGGTCGGAGCAGAAAACACCGCTTCGCTTGCTATTGCAGCTTTGCGAAAAGGCGGGCGCTATGTGCTGGTTGGGCTTTATGGCGGTGAACTGTCTTTGTCACTCGTTCCAATAGCACAACGTGCAACGACCATCCAGGGTTCTTATGTTGGGTCGCTACAAGAATTGCGCGAGGTGGTCGAGCTTGCAAGAAGCGGCAAGCTCAAACCGATTCCAACAGCGGTCTGTCGTATGGAGGAGGTATCAGGCGTGCTTGATCAACTCAAGGCCGGGACGGTCATTGGACGGGTGGTTGCCAAAGCAGCTTGACTTCCAAAGCGGCAAAGAGGCCTGACTTTCAGAAGCCAGGCCATGCCAGCGCAGCTTAGCTTACCTTAGAGCGTGCGCCGGGCTCGGCTTCATGTTGCATGTGACGCCCGGCTGAGTCGCAGCTTTTGCCATTGCATATAAAGCACGCCCGATAGCACGACGCAGCCTCCGATAACTTGCTCGGGCATGGGCTGCACTTCAAACACGACGAGCGTGATGAGTACTGCAAACACAGGCACCATGTTTTGCCACATCACCCCGGCGTTGATGCCTAAACGGGCAACCCCGATGTTCCAGGTAACAGCGCCAATAGCGGTCGAAAATGCCGCGGTGATGAAGAGGTTACGAATCGCCTCGACGGAGGGGTGAAAATTCGGTGGGCCGACCAAACCCGTGCTCCAAGCGATCAGCCAGAAAACGAGCAGGCACGGAATCGACCCAAGTGACGTGAGAAAGGTGCGTTGTAATTGTGGTACGCAGGCAGGAAACCAGCGCTGAGAAAGAATTGAATAAGCTGTCCAGGCAGCGATCGAAAGCACAATGAGGATTTCCCCACCCTCAAGCGCAATACCTTGGGCGTTTCGTTCGGATCGACCATAAATCGCGATGGCTGCGCCGATAATCGTGAGCAGTGCTGCGCCCCAGAAGCCCTTTTCAAGTTTTGCGCCGGTCATAAGCCGAGTGGTCACAGCGCCGTAAACTGGTGAGCCGGCCATGATCGCTGCCGCGGTGATGGTGTTGGTGTGCAAGAGTCCTAAGTTATAGAGCGTAAAAAAACAGCTCACACAAAGACTCATCAGCAATACCCGTGCTATCGG
Organism: Betaproteobacteria bacterium; assembly: GCA_016868095.1. Classification (GTDB taxonomy): domain Bacteria; phylum Pseudomonadota; class Gammaproteobacteria; order Burkholderiales; family Burkholderiaceae_E; genus UBA3064. The sequence continues at coordinate 17,176 of VGHV01000001.1, read as the reverse complement.
GATCGGGGATTGCAAGGAACGATGGCCAAGGCTGACCAGCACAGCAATGGCCAGCAGGCAAGAGGCGATCGTTAAGCGCAGCGGCGCAAGCCAAAAGGGATCAAAGCTTGCAAAAAGCGCTGCAGTCAGCGGGATATTTAAGCCCCACACCAAAGCAGAGTTTAGATAGCAGAGCGTACCAATCCAGAAGCTTCGCGAGTTGGCAGATCGCTGCGAATCATCCATGAAAAATTGCGCCCAGCCTCATTGGGGCATCGCGTTATCTGGGCGCAGACTCAACCTCCCGCGACCAACGTTCAACAAGACGCTTACGCTCGGCCCCTTTGCCATACTTCTCAAAGTCATAGCGAATAAGCTTTACCCCATCCATGCTTGGTATACGTGGGTCCGGCTTAAAAGTCTTATTGGCTGGGTATTGAAGCGAGTTGGACTTTCCACCGAGTGCCTGACCTTCAGCGCTCATCAAAAAATCGTAATACTGGAGCGCAGCTTCGCGGTTTCTCGAACCCTTAACAAGTGCGATCCCGCCGATTTCATAAGAGGTGCCCTCGCAAGGCGCGACGGTTTTGACAGGAAACTTATTAGTTATTCGTTCGAGTTCAAAGCCAAATAGAAAACTCACACCAATGCCCACTTCACCACGGGCTACCGAGCGGGACTGTGCGGTGCCACTGCGAGTGTACTGAGTCACATTCTTATGCAATTGCTTCATGTAATCGAAGGCTGCATCCTCACCCATGAGTTGCACAAGTCCGGCCAGAATCGTATAGGCGGTACCGCTTGAGGCGGGGTGTGAAATCTCAATTTCACCTCGATAGCGCTGATCAACGAGATCCTTCCAACAAGCTGGAATCGGAAGTTTTTTCTTTTTTAAGATATCTTCGTTATAACCAAATCCAATGGCGCTTGTGTAAAACCCACCGACCATATTTTGGCTCATTGCATACTGGCGCACCGACCAGGCATGTAAATCATTCATGTAAGTCGGGCGATATGCATCAAGCAGCCCAAGCTCGGCCGCTTGCAAAAACGGGTCTCCCGTTCCTCCCCACCAAATATCAGTCTTTGGGTTGGCCGATTCAGCACGCAATTGCGCCAGCGCTTCGCCGGTCGCCTTTCGGGTTTGCAAGACCCGAATACCTGTCTTCTTCGAAAAGCTGCTTGCAGCCAGATCGCACCAAGACTGGTCGGTCGCACAGATCGCCACAACGGACTTTGATTGCGCGCTTGCGCTTTGGAGCAGGGCCAGTCCATGGGAGGCCGCGATAAGACAAAGAACCGTTAGCAGTCGCATGGGATTTGTGTTTGGGTTTGTCAGCGTGGGTGTGTTGAAATGGCGTGAAAGGCCTTGCCTTATTCAAGCAGGTCCTTATAAGCATGCCAGGTGGCATGGCCAATCAAAGGGGCGGTAATTGCAAGCAGTGGCAAGAAGAAGGCAAGGCTTGTACCAATAAGCAGTACGATCAAAAAAGCCCAAAGAAGCATCACCATCGGGTTACGCCACAAGGCGTGGACACTTCGAAATATGGCCTCCATGGTGTCGCAAGGCCGATCGAGCATAAAAGGCACCGATACCACCGACAAAGCAAATGCAAGCGAAGCAAACACTGAACCAACTGCCGCCCAAACAAGGATGAAGTCAAGATTGCTTAAGCTGAGGATCCGCTCAATGACGCCGGCGACCGTGGGCATTTCATGGGGTGACAGTAAGGCAAAGATGACCACCGAAACCCGGGCCCACACAATCATCAGAAAAGTCAGGATCGCTGCGAAAAAAGCAAGCGATTTGACATTGCGACGCCACGCTAAAAGGCTCGCAGTCAAATCAGGCGGGGTGCCTGCTTCGCGCTGTCTCGACAACTCGTAGACACCGCAACAAATAAACGGGCCCATCAGAAAAAAACCGGCTGTCAATCCCATGGTCATCTGCCAAAGGGTTGAATACATCCAGTGCACTGATAAACCCATCAGCACAAAAATCCCACCATAAAGCATGCCGAGAAAGCGCGTCTCGTTGAGATCGCGCCAGCCGCGAGCAAGCCACCGCAACGGCGAGGACAAAGGGATCTGCTGTGGTGGCTGGCTAGGCACCGATTCGGAGATGCTTTGCATCATCCGGCTACTTTACACTCGCAGCGTCAATCCTGCATGACTTCTTGAGCTGAGCGGAGCGAAAATCAGCCAAAAAACGAACTTGTTTTAAGCACGACCTACGATCGATGCGCTGGCAAATAAATCCTTGAGCAAGGCCAGAGCGGCTGAACCCGATATGGCAAACGGATCGAGCTCCGGCAAAGGACAGTACTTAAGAATGACTGAAGGATTGATCTTTTCGAGATTGACCTGACCCATGGTCCAACTGCCAAAGATCCGCTCGTTGATTTCCTCATAGTGCAGGAGACTGACGTCGGTGTGGCGCTGATCCTGAACAATTTGTCCATAGACCCGATTGATTGCAACACGATTGCCTTCGATGAGCTGCAAAAAGGCTTGTTCGCTAAAACACAGCACGCCGGTGATGCCGTGTTGAGGGTTATTTTCCCTGCAGCTTTTCAAAATATCGTCAACCAAACTATTTGCGCTTTGTTGGGCAGGACGGCTTGCATAAAGGAGTCGAACCAGCATGGGCTTAGGCCTTTTTCGATTGGATCAGAGAGAGAAATTCACGGCGCAAGTTGGCGTCCTTTAAAAAGGACCCGCGCATCACCGAGTTAATCATACGAGAGTCAACATCTTTGACGCCGCGCCAGTGCATACAAAAGTGATCGGCCTCCATCACAATTGCCAAGCCATCAGGCGACATTTTTTCTTGCAGCACATCGGCAAGTTGGACAACGGCTTCCTCCTGGATCTGAGGGCGGCTCATGATCCAGTCAGCCATACGCGCGTATTTCGATAGGCCAATGAGATTGGAGTGTTCGTTGGGCATCACGCCAACCCAAACATGGCCCATGATCGGACACAAGTGGTGCGAGCAGGCGCTGCGCACCGTGATTGGACCGATGATCATTAACTCGTTGAGGTTGGATACGTTTGGAAACTCGGTCAAGGCAGGCATCGGCTGATAGCGCCCGCGAAACACTTCCTGCAAAAACATTTTTGCAACACGTCGGCCGGTCTCTTGGGTGTTGTGATCGCTCTCGGTGTCGATGACGAGGCTCTTGAGCACTTTTTCCATTTGTGCTTGCACTTCGCCAAGCAGTAAATCGAGCTCGCCAGGTTCAATAAACTCGGCGATGTTGTCGTTTGCATGAAAGCGGGCACCAGCTTGCTTAACGCGGCGCCTTATGTTTTCGGAGATCGGGACGCCCATCGAATCGTCAATGCTTTCACGCTCTAGCGCTTGAGCAGCGACATCGGGCAATTTTGCGTTCATCATGAGCGCCTTCTTTTTGAGGAGTTTATTGCCTAGGGTAATCCCGTTCCACGCTGGTGCATGTGAGCGACCCCAAGCCAAAGGAGGGGATTTGGCCTCTTGTTTCGTGCCTGATTTGCGGCAATACTGATGCCATGACAAGCCATGCCGAAGCTCTCGCCGAATGGTTGGTGCAACAGCACCAGGACCGTGTGCCATTGAGCGCTGTACCTGCTGGGTTTGCGCCCGAGTCCAGAGCCCAAGCTGTCGAGGCGCAGCAGGCATTTGTCGATATCAAGGCGCAGTATTGCGGTGAGGCCATTGGCTGGAAGATTGCGCTTGCAACGCCGGTGATGCAGGCCATGGTTGGTCTTGATGCGCCCATCGCAGGCCGTTTGCACAGTAAACAGGTGATTGATTCACCAGCAAAGACCGAATCGGCGAGCTACGGAAGGCTTTTGGTCGAGTTTGAAATAGCTGTTCGCATCGCGTCAGATCTCAAGCCGCCACGCGGTCGGGGTACCAGCCGACATGATCGCTACAGTGTTTTAGACGCTGTTGATGCCGTTGCGCCTGCGATGGAACTGGCTGACGATCGCTGTGCTGATTACGACAAGATGGCCCAGCATGGCTTGCAACTGCTTGCAGACAATGCGTGGAACGAAGGTGCGATCCTTGGTCGATGGCGCCGTGACTGGCGCAGCCTGGGTAGCGCTAATGAAGGTATTGGCAGCTTGAGTGGAACTGCCTTGATCAACGACGAAGTGGTTGGCCAGGGCTATGGCCGTGACCTCATGGGGCATCCGCTTGAAGCACTCGCATGGCTAGCCAATGAGGCCAACGATCGCGGCACCTATCTTTGTAAAGGTCAGATCGCAATTTTGGGATCCTTGGTGCGCTCGAAGTTTCCAAATCCCGGCGACCGGCTCAAGTTCGAACTCGAAGGCTTTGAGCCGATCTATTTACGCATTACTTAGCCCTCAAAATAAACCCTCAAAAGCGATTGCTGCTTCACGCTGAAGGTTGATGTAATTGCTGGATCGATACAAGGGTTGAAAGATTAGCGAGCTGAGCAAACAAGCGTTTGCCGTCAACACCTTGAGCCCGTGAAGCGCAGTCGAGGAATTTCCCCTCGAGTTCTTCGATGCTCAAGGGATTCATGGCATTACCTTTGGCAAATCGGATCTCGCCGGTATCAAGCACCGAACCGTTGCGCAACTTAAGACGCACCCTGTCAGCGTAAGAAAATGCAGGCTCAATTGGGCAGTTTTGCTCATTGATTGAAATTTTCAACTTTGAAAATTGTTCGCGGACATCGTCTTTAGCAACCACCTGATCGGTCAATTGGTTCAAGCCGACGGCGCCTTCGACCAGAGCTGATGCCACTGCAAACTGCAGGCTAAACTTTGCCTCCAGACCAGTGCTTGGCTGATGGTTACGTAGCATCGAAGCTTGCGCTACACCAATGACCGCCTCAACCGACTCAACATCATCAGGCTTGAGTTGGTGCTGATTGCGCAATGCGAGTACGCCATCAATGACACGATGGGTCGCATAGCAAAGTGGGTAGCGTTTGATGCTCAAGCCCGCATGCAAAATCTTCCACGGTTGCCCCAGGCTGTCGGCAGGGCTCATTCGGTCAACATCGTTATGCTCTGAGATGGCTTTGAGAAAACCCGCATGGTGTTCCATGGCGTCGGGTGTTCCGGTCATACCCAAACGCGCAAGCCTCATCGCACTAATGCCGTGGCTAGCAGCCATCCCCGCATGAAAGGGCTTGGTCATGGTGCCGAAATTGGCAACCAGGCCACTGGCAAAAGATCCTGCAATCGCAAGCCCCATTTGGCATGTATGCGCATCATCGCGATTGAGATAGCCACAGGCTGCAGCAGCACCAATAACACCGAAAACCGCAGTCGGGTGCCACCCCTTTAAGTGATGGGAGCCTTTTTCGCGTGCAACCAGATCGGCCCAAATTTCATAACCAACAAGATAGGCAGTGACCACGTCGCTGCCGCTGCTGTTAAGGCGCTGTGCCTCAGCAAGAATAGCGGGCACTAAAACCGTTGAAGGGTGGCCACCGAGTGCAACATCGTCGAAATCGAGTGCATGCGCTGCGGCGCCATTAATCCATGCGGCTACCTCCGAGCTAGCCATCTCACGACCGAGCAATACGCTTGAGTTTGCTGGGCCTTGTGCCGCTGAACCCGCACCAAGCCATTGCCGCACAAGGCCAACAACAGGTTCGTCACGCCCTGCAATCATGGTGCCAATGGTGTCGATAAAACCGGTGATTGCCCGCTGCGCAGCTTCGGGTGGCACGGTGATCGACGCAGCATGCGCTATAAATGAAGCATACTGTTGAGTCAGGGCGGCTGCCTTGCCCCCGGTGCTTGGGCTTGGCTGATTTTCTGTGCGTTGGCTTGTCTCGGTCGTCATGCTGAATTCTCCTGATCGTCAGCCCATGAGATCATTCATAGCTGCGTTTAGATATAAAATAAATGTCGTTCTACTAATAAGACCTTGGCATGCCTAAGACATGCTCGGCAACATAGGCAAGGATGAGGTTGGTCGAAACCGGCGCAATTTGCATCAGACGGGTTTCTCGCCACTTGCGTTCAATATCGTACTCACGGGCATAACTAAACCCTCCGTGAGTTTGCATACAGGCCTCGCCGGCATGCCAGGCCGCCTCGGAGGCCAGCATTTTGCCCATGTTGGCCGAGTCGCCGCAGGGAAGTCCGGCTTCAAACAGAGCGGCTGCCTTTCGCAGCATCAACTCAGCCGCATCGGTTTCTGCATGGGCTCTTGCGATCGGAAACTGGATGCCCTGATTCATCCCGATAGGACGGCCAAACACTACCCGCTCACTTGCGTAGTGACTTGCTTTCGCTATAAACCAGCGTGCGTCACCAATAGCCTCCGAGCCCACTAAGATACGCTCGGCATTCATGCCATCAAGGATGTAGCGAAATCCCTTGCCCTCTTCACCGATTAGGCTAGAGGCTGGAATCCGCATGTTGTCAAAAAACACTTCGGTCGTGTTGTGGTTGATCATGGCATCAATCGGTCTGATGCTGAGACCCCGGTCAAGCACATCACGCATGTCGATCAAAAACACCGATAAGCCCTCGGTTTTCCGCTGGACTTGATCGATTGGTGTGGTTCGCGCCAACAGGAGCATCAGGTCCGAATGCCTGGCTCTTGACGTCCATACCTTTTGGCCATTAACTACATAATGCTCACCATCACGCTGCGCTCTTGTCTTCAGTTGGGTGGTGTCGGTACCACTTGTAGGCTCGGTCACACCGAAAGCTTGCAAGCGCAATGTTCCTGAAGCGATTTGCGGCAGGTACTTTTCCTTTTGCGCTGTTGAACCATGCCTCAGCAAGGTTCCCATGATGTACATCTGTGCATGACAAGCGCCTGCGTTACAACCATTAGCATGGATTTCTTCGAGAATCGCCGCTGCCGCACTCAAAGGAAGTCCCGCGCCACCGTAGGCTTCAGGAATCAGTGCTGCGAGGTAGCCTGATTCGGTCAACGCTTGCACAAAAGCGCTTGGATACGCTTGCTCATCTTCAAGCGCCCGCCAGTAACTCCCGGGGAAATCTTTGCAAATCTTTCTAATTTGCTCCCTTATATCGATCCAATTTTCGCCAAGATCGATCTGCACTTGGTCTTGACCGAGTTTCTCGCTGACAGCATTCATGCCAAAACCTCCACGGGAAAACCAGTACCTAGACGTTGATAACCTTTGGGCAGGCCTGCTCTTGCGAGGCCACCGTGCATCTCGATATCGGGCAAAGACTCTGTAACGATATCGCGTACTGCCACGAGCGCCTCTAAATCGACCCCTGTCCTTAAACCCATGCCGTCGAGCATGAAACACAAATCGTCCATGACGATATTACCGGTTGCTCCTGGAGCGAAGGGGCAGCCCCCAAGTCCAGCAAGCGAGGCGTCAAAGCGGCTACACCCTGCTTCAAGCGCGGCCAGAACATTGGCAAGGCCCGTGCCCCGGGTATCATGAAAATGTGCACCAACCGGCACATCGCCTGCGAGCTTGATGACTTGTTCAAAGGTGCTACGCACAAGCTTAGGCGTTGCGACGCCAACGGTATCAGCCACGACGATTTCATCGGCGCCCGCCTTGAGTAAGGCTTCCGCATAGTGAAGAACCGACTTGGTCGATACCGGACCTTCGTAGGAGCAACCGAGTGCCGTCGATAGGCCGCCTACAATTTTTGGACGAGCTGATGGCTCGATTGCATCGCGCATGGCACAGATTTTCGCAAAGTCCGCAAGTGATTCTTCTCTTGAACGGCGAACATTTTTCTCGTTATGTGTTTTAGATACTGACATCACAAAGTTGAGTTTGTGAACTTTCAGATCAAAGCCTCGCTCGGCACCGCGCGCATTTGGGATCAAAGCGGCAACGACGAGTGAGGGGATCTTCAACGATTCAATGCTGAGCGTTTCTGCGTCAACAAATTGAGGAATCAGTTTGGCAGGAACATAAGAGGTCACTTCAATTTCTGGAACACCTGCTGCAGCTTCAGCTCTAACCCAGGCTAGCTTGGCCTCAGTCGGCATAAAGCTAGGGTGAATTTGCAAGCCGTCGCGCAATCCGACCTCGCGTACCAATACGTCGCGATGAGGGTCTTGGGTTGATTGCATAGCCTTGGTTCTCCTGGGTTGGTTAGCGGTTGCTTTGATCGATTCTTAGACCTTGCAGCTATCGCCCTTTGAAGTGCGGCTTTCGCTTCTCATTAAAGGCTGCGACACCTTCGAGTCGATCCTCGGTGTCGACTAAATGGTTATAAGCTTCAACCTCAAAGCGAAAGGCCGTTCTTAATTCCATTTGCATACCATAGCGAATCGATTTTTTTGCTTGTTTTACAGAAAGCGGCGCATTCTCGGCAATCCGTTGTGCTGTTTGCAAGGCTTGTGATATCACCTTGTCGGCTGGAAAAACTGCATTTAGCACCCCCCAGGCTAATGCTTGCTGTGCATCGAAGGGTCGCGCAGTAAGAATGACTTCTTTGGCTTTTCGCTCACCGATCGCTCGAGGAAGATTCTGCGTGCCACCAGCGCCGGGCATAATGCCAATACTCACCTCAGTTAAGGCAAATCGGGCATCTTCTGAGCCGTACGCAAAATCACAGGCGAGCACTGTTTCAAGTCCGCCGGCATAGGCGTGCCCATTAACTGCCGCAATGACCGGTATAGGAAGATCGGTGAGCGTCCAGTATTGACGCTCAAAAAGTTCGTGTTGTTTTTGCCAGGTTTCTCGGCTCATGCCGTTGCGCTCTTTGAGGTCACCACCTGCGCAAAAAATACGATTGCCAGTACCTGCCAAAACAATGCAACGAATATCTTGTGCGTCTTCGGTAAGCATCGTCCAAAGTCGCAACAAATCACGCCCCATTTGGGTGTTGATTGCGTTACCGACTGCGGGGCGATTGAGGCTTACCAACAGCACATGTGGCGCAGCGAGCTGACAGCTCAGTGTCTCAAATGATGTGGCCAAGACGTCTTTCGCGTGTGAAAGCTGATCGTGTTGCGTCATGGTGTTGTCTTTCGATGATTACTTGCATAGTCCGCGATGTTGAATTGGCTGGGCTCAGTCAAAGCCTCGGAGGTATGCTGGCTTGCCCTAAGGATACTGTCAGTCATGCGCTGCCATTGGGCGTTTGCTTCACCCAGCGCCGGTGCGGGCGATCGGCTCTTGGGTCGTTCACCATTAAGCCTAAGTGGTAGCCCAATGGTTTGATAGTTTGCGTCAGGTATCGACTGAAGCAGTCCCATCGCTGCCATCTGTGGGTGATCAAGTAATTGTTCTGTATTTTGTACGGGTGCGCAAGGAATGCCTGCCTCGTCAAGTAATTGTTGCCATTGGCTGCTGCTGCGCTGAAGCATACGCGCTTCGATCAGGCTATAAATGAGTGCTTCATGGATGACACGTTGAGGATTGGAGCTAAAGCGAGGATCCTCTGCCCATTGGGGCTCTCCAAGTACGGACGCTAATCGTTTGAACAATCCATCGCTGCCAGCAGAAATCACCAGGTACTGCTGATCGCTACATAAATAAGCGCGATAAGGTACGATACCTTTCGAGCCTGATCCTTGTCTTGTAGGCACCTCTCCCGAACCCTGATACTGGGCAGCGGGAATGGTCATCAACGATGCGGCTGTCTCAAAAAGTGACACATCAACCACAGTACCTTTGCCGCTTTGTTTGCGCTCGAGCAGTGCGGCGAGAATGCCGATCACAGCCCAGCTGCCTGTTCCCATATCGATAATGGACGGGCCAACCCGCACAGGCGGTCGACCTTCCTCACCTGTGACGCTCATGATGCCGCTGAAAGCCTGCATCAAAGGATCGTAGCCTGGGCGTTTTGCCATCGGCCCAAGCTCGCCAAAGGCGCCGATGTTGCAGTAAATCAGCGAGGGTTTGCCTGCCCGAAGATTTTCAGCGTCAAGACCCAGTACCTGGACCTGCCCTGGCCTTAAGTTTTGCAAGACAACATCAACCCGATCCTGGATGAAAAGCTTGAGTGCTTGCAAGCTTGAAGGATCACGCAAATTACAGCTTACCGATCGCTTGTTACGATTCAAACATTGGAACACTGCCGACGCTTCAGCCAAATAAGGCGGAGCCCAACGCCTTGCGTCATCGCCTTCTGGCTTTTCGATCTTCCAGACTTCGGCGCCAAGGTCACTGAGTGTTTGGGCTGCAAAAGGGGCGGCAACACTATGTCCAAGCTCGATGACTGTGATCCCCTGCAACGGTAGGGATGGGCTAGACACCTGTGCTGGGTTCAGGTTGGCTTCAGGGCCGAGCGCGCTTGCGGCGTTGTTGAGCGTGTGTGCATTCATACGTTGTTTTTGGCTTGCTTGCATGATGTTTTCAGCACTCTTCGATGTCAAACTTCAACATTCAATAATCCGAACAACCAAGCATTTTGTGAGCCAACTGCATGAATCAGATCGATCCAATCGCCGCAAGAGCGGCTGATCCGGCGTTTTTAGCCTTTGCCTCCAAGCCAGTGAGCGCGCAAGAGTGGGAGAGTCATTTCAATCCGCGAGCAGCCGTTCCTGGCTTTGCAAGCTATCAAGAGCAGCAGGCTAAGCGTTCGGCGGCGTTTCGCGCATCCTTGCAGACCACACAGTGGCAGGCTGATCTGCCCTACGGAAGCGGTGAACGGCATCGCCTTGACTGGTTCAAGGGACGCGAAGGAGGCCCGGTCCATGTCTTTTTTCATGGGGGATACTGGCGAGGGGGTGATCGAAAAAACGTTTCCTTGCTCGCCAGACACTTGCAGGCTGCAGGCACCCATGTCGTCATCCCAAGCTATGACTTGTGTCCTGAGGTGAACCTGACGCAAACGGTAGAAAGCGCGAAACAGGCGCTTGCCTGGATCGCTCGGAAAGCCAGTGATATGGGTGCCCACGCTGGGCAGATCTCGATCTCAGGCCATTCGGCCGGGGCGCATCTTTGCTCGATGCTGCTTGCCCATGACTGGCGTTTGGATCGATTGCCTACGTCCTTGATAAAAGCTGCGGTATTTAGCAGTGGCGTCTTCGATCCTTCAGTGGCGCTTTATATCTCGGTGAATGAGGAGATTCGACTCAACCCTGCGATTGCCCAGATGAACAACAGCATGCTCATGCCAGTACGGCATCACGCTGCGAGCTGGGTGACCGTTGGCGGTGCAGAGCCTTGGCGCTGGATCGAGTTAAGTTTGCAATACAGTCAGCACCTTCGAAGGCAGGGCATTGATGCGGCACTTGAGGTGATTCCGGGATTCAATCACTTTTCAATCCTCGACAGTCTTGATGACCCAGACTCCTCTTTGAGTCGTTGCCTGATGAAGGCCGTCTGCTTTGCTGCAGTGAATACTGAGTCTTTAAATCTTACGGGAGCTTGAGTCTATGGTGGCCAAAGCAGTCAAGGGACTCAGCGCTGAAGACTTGTGGCGAATCGATCGCATCGCTACGCCTGAGATTAGCCCTTGCGGGCGTAAAGCGGTATTTTCGGTCACGCGCTATGATATGAATAGCAATGTAGGTCGAAGCAGTTTGTATTGGGTCGATCTAGCTTCAAACAAAGCATCAGAAAAACCTCAAGCACTTACGTCAGCAGGCGATCGAGATGCGAGTCCACAGTGGTCGCCCAATGGCGATCGGATCGCCTTTGTCGCTAAGCGTGAACAATCGGGCGTCAAGGACGAAGCTGCTCAACTTTATGTCATTGCGGCCCATGGTGGCGAAGCACAGCGTCTAACCCAGTGGCCTTTAGGCGTCGGCGCATTTCGATGGATGCCCGATGGAAAGCGTATCGTTTTTATCAGCTGGGTTTGGCCCGAGCAAAAGACCACGCAAGCCCAAATCAAGCGCCACATGCAGGAAACAAAGCGAAAAGACAGCGCGCAAACCACTTCGGCGAGTACCTACCGTTTTTGGGATCACTTCATCCCGCAAGGCCGGGTGCCGAGGCTCATGATGCTTGATATAAGCCGGGGCACCATCAGCGATTTGATGGCCAAGACCCCTTGGGCGCTTCCTTTGGCAGATCCGGGTTTGCAGTGTTTTGACTTGTCGCCAGACGGAAAGCATGCTGTTTTCTGCTTTGATCCTGAGCCTGAGCCACGTCTGGACTATCCGCATGCTTTGGCACTTCTTGATTTGAAGTCGGGTAAGGTGAAAAGGATCACACCGCAAGATGGTTGGGACTATAGCGCTCCAGTTTTTAATCCTGATGGGGGCAGTATTGCCTGCCTTGCTTCGGACCTGAAAACCAAGCACACCATGCCTGCTCGCTTAACGCTATTGTCGATGAAATCCGGCGCCAAGCCTCAGTCGCTTATGGATGGTTGGGACCGCGTACCTCAGGCACCGCTAAGGTGGGCGGCAAACGGGCGTGAGATTTACTTTACCGCCGAAGATTATGGTCGATGCCATCTGTGGCGATTTAGCTTTTCTGATCAACCCGAAAGCGTGGTTCAAGGTGGCTGGGTGCAGTCATTTGCAATCAGCAGGACTCAAACGCCTTCGGTACTTGTGAGCATCGAGCGAGCAGACCATCCGGCCCAACTGTATTTACACCAAGCTAAGGGGCCGGCGAGACGGCTCGATCGCTTTAATGATGCCTTGCTCAGCCGCAGGCGTTTGGGGCGCGTGGAGGCGATCGAGATCAAGGGAGCGCTCGATGAACCCGTGCAAGTGTGGGTGACTTATCCGCCAGATTTCGATCCGAAGAAGTCCTACCCACTACTACACAATATTCACGGCGGACCTCACACAGCAGCCGGTGATCATTTTCATTACCGTTGGAATACTCAGGTTTTTGCAGCCCAGGGTTATGTGGTTGCAAGCGTCAACTATCACGGCTCAAGCAGTTTTGGCTATGAATTTTTAGACAGTATCACTCATCGATGGGGCGAGCTCGAGTTAATCGATATCGAGGCAGCAACAAGCTGGTTTGAATCGCAGCCCTATATCGACCCTCAAAGGATTGTGGCAGCGGGGGGAAGCTATGGCGGTTATATGGTCGCTTGGATGAACGCTTTTGCCAAAGCAGATCGCTATAAAGCTTATGTTTGCCACGCGGGCTGCTTTGACTGGGTTGGTATGTTTGCCGATGACGCCTATGGCTGGCACGCTCAAGAGCTTGGTGCTTGGTACTGGAACGATATGCAAAAAGTCCACCGTCAAAGTCCGCACCATGCCGCATCCGCGATGCGCACGCCTACCTTGGTCATCCACGGCGCACTTGATTATCGAGTTCCTGATGCACAAGGCCTGGCCTACTACAACACCCTCAAGGCCAAAGGGGTTGAGGCGAGGCTTTTATGGTTCCCTGATGAGAATCACTGGATTCTTAAACCACAAAATTCGCTGGTCTGGTATCGCGAATTTTTTAACTGGTTGACTCGCTATGCACCTGCATCGATCGCTCCCAAACGCAGCACCGGCAACAAGGCGCAAATTCGCTAAGGCCCTTGCGGGCCTAACAACTGGCCTACTTTGGCATCGCCTTGTCGCTGCAAATCCTGATGTTTCGGGTCGCATGCAAGGCCCCTTGGTCAATCTACGTGATCAATTTTTGATCATGCGCCACGCTGATGCGCCCGGTTTTAGCGACCCCGAGTCGATGCGACTTGATGATTGTTCAAGCCAACGGAATTTGGGTGAGCGCGGCAAGCGGCAGGCCATCGAAGTCGGCGATTGGTTAAGGCGCCAGGGTATTGAGCGCGTCCATGTTTGGTCAAGTCCTTGGTGTAGGTGCAAGGACACTGCAGTGCTTCTGGGTTTCGGTGAGCCGCATATCAAGGACTTTCTAGGCTCATTTTTTCGTGATCCAGCACCATCGGCGGCGTATACGCTTGCGCTGACTAATGCTTTGAAGTCTTGGTTTGCAGCGGGACCTTCGATGCCACTGCTTGTGGTGACCCATCAAGTGAATATCAGCGCCTATGCTGGTCGCTCGGTTGCCTCAGGGGAAATGCTAAGAATTAAAGCGACAAACAAGGGCCAAGCACAGGCCGTTGAATCGATCAGGTTTTAGGGTGTAGGTTTGGAGTGTGAAAGCTGGCTTTGGTGTTACCAGGGGCAAATCAGTCTTTTATCCGAGCCGGTTGCGTAGTCGTGGTACATCCAGCGGTCGCAGAGAAACTGATCGACAAGCATCCAAAGTAAAACGAGCGCAAGTGTAAAAGCCAGCGCTCGTTTAAACATGACCACAAAAGACGCCCGTTTAGAGCGTTCGTGCCTAGGCTGTTTGTTTGGCGACCGATTTGATGGCCTTGGCTTGACCCGAAAAGAAGCTGATAGCCTCAGCGGTTGGGACAATCATGCGTTTGCGACTGTCTTGCTCGGAAGTCTGAAGGTCGATTAAACCGACGCTGCGCAAGTACTGCAGACGCTTGTGAATAGTGGCCGGCGATCCGAGGTGCTCACTGCGCATAGCCTGTCGAACTGATAAGGTATCGCCTGCGTGCCAGTAAGCGCCAACCAAATTCAAAAGCGCCTCATGTTCTGGGGTAAGGTCTTGCAGGCTCGGAAGCGTTTTAAGGCTTTGAACAATTTGTTGGAAGCGGAAAAATAAATCGATCAATTCGTTGCGGGCTGCTTTGCTCATGCCGACCTCTTTCATTAAGTTTGCGAAGGCTAAGTCATTTTGCCTTCCCGCGCAAATAACCTAGTGCTAAGGGTGATTAGTACCAAGCCCATCACGCCACCGAGCACATCGCCTGTTAACATGACCGAAAAACGGGCGCTCGCGTCGCCGAGATCAGCATCGAGTAACAACCAAGCCCCGACGTGTACACCCGAATTAATGACAGAGGCGATTGTCACAACCGATAGGATGGTTCTCAAGTCCAAGTTAACCAGCATGCCCGCATAAGAAGCTTGCCTGCCTGGCACGAGTATTCGCAGTGCCAACCAACCACAACATCCTGAAGCGAGTGCTTGGAGGATGAGGCTTGCGAAAGTTGAGGGCTTGTCGATGAAAACTTGGGCTGCAGTCACCATGATGCTAAGTAAGTTAGCGTCTGGGCTAGTGAAATCGGGGGCCATCGCAAGCAGAATCAGTGTTGCAGTTGCTAAACACATGCCCAGTGCACCGCTTAGTCCGAAGGCGAGCACCAGCGCGATGCGCAGGCTGTGCGGTAGATAGAGCAGGTCGACACCGTCTCGATAATGCAAAAACCCCAAGAACCATTCATGCGCAATGGAAGCAGTCATCCAGATGGCAAAGCAAAGTCCGGACCTGGCTGAAGCCTGAAGTATCCCTGATCTATTTGTCGTGTTTTCTCGATCTGTCAGCTTATGGTCCATCACTGGGGCCTCGCTTTGTCTTCGAACCAAAAACCATGATGATCATTCTCGGTGCGTAAAGCATGATGAGCGCACCGAGCAACTCGCCCGTAAACATCGCAGCGAAGGTACTGCTCAAGTTAACATGGCCATGTGCTTCTGCAGCTTGCGTCCCGAGCGTCGACAAAATAAGCGCGTGTCCGAGCGAGTTAATCAACGCCGACAAGCAAATAAGCCCAATCAGGCTGCGGCTGTCGAGCTTTTCAAGTCGCCGATCACCGGAGTGGTTACCAAGACCGAGGCTTATTTTCATCGCAAACCAAGCGCAATAGCCAGAAATAAGCGGCGTGATCATGCTCGCCCATGGGCCATCGCTCCACAGATTTCGGTGAAACAATAAGCTTGCCATTGCGATACCGCTTGCTCCCCAGAAGCCAAATAAAAGGCTAAGCAATACGCGCATGCCATGGGGCAAGAACAGCAAACTGACGCCAGGGTCGACCTCTGCGAAGGAAAATGCCCAGGCATTCGCGTGCCAGCTCAAAAGCCAGAGCAACAGCGACAATGCAAGCATGAAAACCTTCAGTACAAGCTTCGACAACAATGAATCGTTCCAAACAAAAGAAATTTATTGATTTTAGGATGTTATCGGAAATTGCTTGTCCTGGCCCAAAACCAGCAGCCTGCTCTGTTGTATGGCCTAGCCTGATTAAGCTGAGGATTTAGAACAAGGTGGACTAGTAAGTAGTCGATCTGGGATGGCGCGCTCTCAGCACTTAGAACGCAGGTTCAGTGGATGAGACAGGTCAGCGCTTGGCTTTGTACACCCATCATGTCCTGGTGGACACAAGCGTCTGCATACCGCCTAAAGTGCTGCCATGCGTACTGATCGGAGCACCGGAATGGTGGTGGAGTTTACCAGTCTGGCTGACCGGCATCCCGCAGTCTTGAGGGAATGCGGGCGCTGCCTTAGATTAGTTCGGAAAAGTGCGGCACAGCCGCACGTTCCGCTGGTTTACTACAACTCCTGTCGTAAGGCGTAAAGTTCAGGAAGACCCGTGAAAACAGGTGGATTGAGCGTCTTGCTTGACCAGGCGTTCGACACCTAAAGGCTATCCTTCAATCTTCAATTTCAGTCCGATGCCGTTATTCCTAGACACCGAAACAACTGGCCTCAGCCCAGCTTCTGGGGATGCGGTCGTCGAAATCGCCATCGTCGACTCAGGAGGGCGTGCCGTCTTGAATACGTTGGTGGACCCAGGCCGCAATATTCCCTGGCAGGCGACGAACGTGCATGGCATCACCAACGACATGGTTCGCGGACGCCCGACGCTGTCTCAGTTAATGCCTCAGATCCACCAGATCATTTCAAAAGAAGTTGTCGTGATCTACAACTCGTCTTTCGACGCCCCCTTCTTCCCTGGGCGGCTCAAGGAAGCGTTATCTGTTGAATGCGCCATGCGGCGATTCACCCAGGAGACCGGTGGCGGCCGCTGGAAAAAGCTTGATATTGCTGCTCAGAAAGTCGGGCATCGCTGGACAGGAAATGCTCACCGTGCGCTTGCAGATGCCCTGGCATGCCGAAGTGTTTGGGAGTGGCTCGAAACATCCACGCGCCGTGACTCCACAAAGCCCAACACCACCAATTCATCAACTGTCGCCACCACTACAGTGCGTTGCGCAAATTGCTCAACCATGCTGAGAGTGCCTATCGGCAAACTCCTCGACATCACTTGTCCGAAGTGTCGTCAGACGTTTCGACGGCAGACCTAACCTCTGGGGTTTTGTCAGACTTCTTTCGATTTTTCTTACCTTTGACAGGTGTCGCAATTGGCTCGAGGCCGTCCATAGTCTGTGGGAATAGCTCGGCCGGTGGCTGAGTGCTTGAATTTTCCAGCTGGACTAATTTTTCATCAACACCATCAGACGGGACGGAGGTTGCCCCTCCCTGCGGTTCATCGACACCAACAAGCGGAACAGTGGGCAATTCCCCGA